>JBKPNA010000001.1:0-10178 GCA_046765695.1 Actinomycetota bacterium
GTCGAGGAGCCGGAGCACCTGCAGCTCGCGGTCGCTCAACGTGCCAGTCGCGGCTTGCTGCGGCTCGGCCGGCGCCTCGACGGGGGTTGTCGTGCGCTTGAGCAGTCGTCGGGCGTGCGCTTGCACGGCGGCGTCGGGGGCCCTGGCCGCCTGCTGCAGCAGGACCAGCATCGGGTCCCCTCGTCCAGGTACAGCCGCACGCAGCTGTCCGGCTCGGTCGCCTCGACGAAGCTTCGGCGCAGCGCGGCCAGCGCCTGTGGCAGGTCACCGCAGGCATCGTTGGTCAGCGCCTGCAGTACCCGAATCTCTCGCACGCTGCCGTCCCGGCCGGCCTCCACGGCCGCAGCATGCAGCCGTTCGAGAAGTCCGAGGACGTGCTGATCGGCCCGATGCTGGGCGAGCAGCAGCCGTGCCAGTGTCAGGTGCTCGTATTCCCGCAGGTAGTCCGGTTGATCATCGACGCGAAGCGCTCGGTCCTCGGCCCATCCGCCGGCCGACGCCAGGTCCCCGGCGGCGATCTGGACCCTTGCCTTCATCGCGGGAATGGGCCGTACGTCGGGGTAGAAGCCGCGCAGGTACCGCTCCTCGGCCTGACCCAGCAGGTGCATCGCAGCGTCGTAGTCGCCGCGTGCGGCGCGGACCTGCGCCATGGCGACGTACCAGCGGTGCCGGTTCTCGGTGATGGAGGCCCGCTCACCAAGAGCTCGGGCCGTCTCCAGGTGCGCCTCTGCGCTCGCAAGATCGTCCAGCTCCCGATCGAGCTCCGCCAATCCGACGTGCAGATCGGCCGTTGCCCGAGGGTACGGCGCGCCGCCCGCGGTGGCGGTCTGCAGCGCCTGCTCGTACAGCCGGCGGGCCCGACCCGGCCGGCCGGAGGCGACCTCCATGTCGCCGAGCACGATCGTGGTGTCCAGCTCGTCGACGAAGCGGCCCGCTGCATGCAGACTGCGCACGGCGTCGGAGAACGTCGACAACGCCTCCGCAATATTCCCGGATGCCCAGGCCGCCAGGCCGAGGTAGCCGCCGCCGGCGGCGCGCAGGAAGTGGTCGTCTGGTCCGGCCAGGTCCAGGGCGTGCTGGGCATGGCGTACGGTGCCGGCGACATCGCCGCGGGCCTGGGCCAGCGCCGCACGGTAGACCGAGATCGTCGCCGGCGTCGTACGCAGATCGTTCGTGTCCGCCCAGAAAGCGGCCAGGTCCGGGTCCTGGGCGCCGGCGGCCAGCGCCGCCTCGGCGTCAATGAGCCGCGATTCGGCTGAGTCGAGGTCACCGGCCATCAGCAGGGACCAGCTGGACATGGTGCTGAGGACCGGGCTTCGGCGTATCACCGGGTCCGGCAAGGACCGCATCCACATCAGCAGCAGGCCGTCTTGCCGGGTGCGGCTCAGCTCCCCTAACGCCTCCTCCATCAAGAACGCGGCACGATCGAAATCCTCGGCCGCGAGCGCGTGGCGGACCGCATCCGGCACCATGCCGCGAGCGGCGAACCAGGCGCTGGCGCGCCGATGCAGATCCGGCACTTGTTCGGCGTGCTCGGCGAGCAGACGTGCCTGGAGCACGTCGGCGAACAGGTGGTGGTAGCGGTACCAGGAGCGCTCGTTGTCGAGCGGGACGACGAAGAGGTTGTCACGCTCCAGCTCGTGCAAGGTCCGCGCGCCGTCGCTGCCGCCGGTAAGGGTGTCGCACAGCGGGCCATGAAGGCGGTCGAGGACCCCGGTGCGGAGCAGGAAGTCGCGAACGTGTGGAGGTTGCCGGGCCAGTACCTCGTCAGCCAGGTAGTCGATGACGAACCGGTTGCTGCCGGTGAACGCTGAGATGAATCGAGCGATCTCGTTCGCATCCGCTATGCCTCGCAAGGAGAGCGCGGCGAGCTGCAGGCCGGCGATCCAGCCCTCGGTGCGGTCCTCCAGTGCGTCAACATCTGTCGCGGTGAGATCCAGCCCCATCACCGAGTGGAGGAACTCCCGCGCTTCGGCGGGTGTGAAGCGCAGGTCGGCGGCGCGCAGCTCGGTGTGCTGCCCACGACTGCGCAGCCGGGCCAAAGGCAACGGCGGATCGGAGCGGGTCGCCATCACCAGGTGCAGAGAATCCGGGAAGTGGTCGAGCAGGAAGCTCACCGTCTCGTGGACCTCGGATGCCCGGATCGCGTGATAGTCGTCGAGCACCACGATCCACTGCGTTCCCGGCTCCTGTTCACCGGCTCGTACGACGTCGTTGAGGAGCGGGGTGAGGGCGGCAGCCGCCGAGGCGGCGGTCAACGACTCGAGGACTGAGGCATCGACCTCGAGTCCGGCGGTCTGCAGGGCGGCGATCAGGTGGGCCACGAACCGCGTCAGGTCGTTGTCCGCGTCATCGAGGGAAAGCCACCCGAAGCGCGTATGAGCGTGCCGCTGATCCAGGTCGCTGAGCCAGCCGCTGAGCAGGGTGGTCTTGCCGAAACCGGGCGGTGCGGACACGAGAGTCATCCGATTGCCTGCATCAAGGGTGGTGTCGAGCCGCACCACGACCCTGGGTCGGGTGACGAGCTGCTGCCGCCGAGCCGGCACGAACAGCTTGGTGGCGAGAACCGGGGTCGGCCCCATTCTCCGGATGATAGAAGGGCGCCAGAGGCGGAAGCCGTCACGCTGCTGAAGGCCAGCCCTGAAGACATCGACCTCGGCGGTTGGCGGATAGCGGACCGGCTCAAGAACCAGATGCTGCTGCCGCAGCAGATCCTGCCGGCTGGCCAGACCGTGCGGACAGCTGTGACGCCACCAACGCAACTCGGAAACAAGGTGGCCTGATCACGCTGTTCGACCCGGACGGACAGAAGGTGGACGGTGCCGCCTATACCAAGAACCAGGCCCGGGTTGTGTGATGAGCGCAGTGCATGCCCCGATCCATCCTGGGCAGATCTTGCTGGAGGAGTTCCTGGTTCCGTTGGGGATCAGCCAGTATCGGCTGGCGCAGGCGATCAGTGTGCCTCCGCGGCGGATCAACGAGATCGTGCACGGCAATAGGGCGATCAGTCCTGATACGGCGCTTCGGTTGTCCCGAGCGCTGGGCACGTCGGATCGTTTCTGGATGAACGTGCAGACCCGCTATGACCTCGAGGTGCAGCTCGAAGCGCACGGTGCCGAGCTGGATCGGATCAGCTCCTTGGTCGCTTGAGCACGGAGCCGAGGTCGCTACGGCGTACGAGGCTGTGGGTGCGTGATGCCTGGTTGCTGAGAGGTTGGGGGCGTCTGGGTTTGGTCCAGCGTGGCTGCCCAGCTGGCGAGCAGCCGGAGTGCATCTTCGGAGGAGGAGCCTGGCGCGGCGCCGTAGACCACCAGGGAGAGTCCGGGGTCGGCAGGTAGTTCCAGCGCTTCGAAGGTCAGGTGCAGGTCTCCGACGACAGGATGGTGGATGTCCTTCAGCCCGCTGCGGTGGAACTTGACGTCATGAGAGGCCCAGCGGGTGGCGAACTCGTCGCTGCGGGTGGACAGCTCGCCGACAAGTTCGGAGAGGTGACGATCGTAGGGATTCTTGCCGGCCTCGGTGCGGAGCGCGGCGACCATGTCGCTGGCGGCGGTGGGCCAGTCGAGGAAGAAGGTCTGGGCGCGCGGGTTGAGGAAGACGAAGCGGGCGACGTTCACCGGTCGATCGTGGTCGGCGTACAGCTCGGAGTAGAGGGCGTAGCCGAGCCGGTTGGCAGCGAGGATGTCGCGGCGACCGTTGCGCGCATACGCGGGCACGCCAGGCATCGCGTCCAGGATCTGTTGCACGGTAGGGCGAACGCGCTGCTCGCTCGCAGGTCCCGGCGCACGCCGGGCCCTGGCCCTGGCCAGGTCGAACAGGTGTGCGCGTTCCGCCTCGTCCAATTGCAACGCCTTTGCGACAGCGCCGAGGACGGTGTCCGAGACGCCGTCGAGGTTGCCCCGCTCCAGCTTGGTGTAGTAGTCGACACTGACCCCGGCAAGCAGCGCAACCTCTTCCCGACGTAGCCCCAAGACGCGCCGGCGGCCGCCGTAGACAGGCAGGCCCGCCTGCTCGGGACCGATCTTGGCTCGCCGGGAAGCGAGGAACTCCCGAATCTCATTCCGGTTCTCCACCCATCCGACGCTACGACCGTCTGCAACACCGCATGGAGGGTCTGCCAGTACCTGGATCATCAGGGTCTGCTTCTGAGCCGCCAGCAGCGGTAGAGAGATGAGTCATGGGTCACGTCATCGTCGTCATCGGACCTGGCTCGATCGGCCAGGCAATCGCCCGGCGGGTGAGCGCGGGCAAGCATGTTCTGCTGGCCGACCTGCGCCAGGCGAATGCCGATGCGGCGGCCGAGGTGCTGAGCAACGCGGGGTTCGAGGTGAGCACCGCAACGGTCGACGTGTCCTCGCGCGAGTCCGTGCACGCGCTGGTCCAGACCGCCACCGCGCTTGGCGATGTCACCGGCGTCATCCACGCTGCGGGCGTCTCACCCAGTCAGGCCTCACCAGCAACGATCCTGTCCGTCGACCTGTACGGCACCGCATTGGTGCTGGAGGAGTTCGGGAGCGTCATCGCGGACGGTGGTGCGGGTGTGGTCATCGCGTCACAGTCCGGGCACCGCCTGGGCGCGCTGACCGCCGAGGAGGACGCGGCTCTGGCGACGACGCCCGCCGAGGAGCTGCTTGCCCTGCCGATGCTGCAGCCGGACCGGGTGAGGGACTCCTTGCACGCGTACCAGCTGTCGAAGCGGGGCAACGCGCTGCGGGTGATGGCGGAGGCGGTGAGGTGGGGCAAGCGCGGCGCCCGGGTCAACACGATCAGCCCGGGGATCATCATCACGCCGCTCGCCAAGGACGAGCTGACCGGACCACGCGGCGAGGGCTACCGGCGGATGATCGAGCTGTGTCCGGTCGGCCGGCCAGGCACGCCGGACGAGGTCGGTGTCGTCGGGGCGCTTCTGCTGGGCCCGGAGGGCGCGTTCGTCACGGGCAGTGATTTCCTCATGGATGGCGGCGTCACCGCCGCCTACCGGTTCGGCGAACTCGCTCCTCAGTAGGCAATTGGAAAGGAACCATCGCATGTCCACCTGGCTCATCACCGGATGCTCCTCCGGGCTCGGCCGCGCACTGGCGGAGGCCGTCATCGCAGCAGACCACAACGCGGTCGTCACCGCCCGTGACACGGGGAAGGTCGCCGACCTCGCCGACGGCAGGGCAGACCGCGTCCTGCCGCTGGCGCTGGATGTCACCGACCCCCAGCAGATCACGGACGCCGTTCGCCAGGCCGAGCAGAGGTTCGGCGGCATCGACGTACTGGTCAACAACGCCGGCTACGGATACCGGGCCGCCGTCGAAGAGGGCGACGAGTCCGATATTCGCACGCTATTCGAGACGCAGTTCTTCGGTCCGGTCGCCATGATCAAGGCGGTGCTACCGGGGATGCGTGCCCGCCACGCCGGTGCGATCGTCAACATCTCCACGATCGGTGTCCAGATCATGCCCGCCGGATCCGGCTACTACGCCGCATCCAAGGCGGCGCTGGAGGCCATGTCCGGCGCACTCCACGCCGAGCTGAAGCCTCTCGGGATCTCCGTGACGGTCGTCGAGCCGGGCGCATTCCGCACCGACTTCGCGGGCCGCTCGCTGACCCAGTCCAGCACGGTGATCGACGACTACGCAGAGACCGCTGGAAAGCGCCGAAAGGAGCACGACACCGCGCACGGCACCCAGCCGGGCGACCCGGCCAAGGCCGCCGATGCCATCATCGCCGCGGTCGAGTCCGCCGAGCCGCCCGCCTTCCTGCTCCTGGGGACCGATGCGCTCAACGTCTACCGCCGGCTCGCTGATGCGAGACTCGACACCATCAGCCGTTGGGAGCACCTCACCACAAGCACCGACATCGCCGGCTAGCCGAGCAGCGCTAGCCGTTCTGGGCGGCAGCAGCCTCGGCCTTGGCGTCCTTGACAGCAGCGGCGGCCAACTCGGCGACCCGATCTACGGCCGCGGCTGCGTCCAGGTCCGGCCGGCCGCCCGAGGTCAGTGCGCGGCCACCCTGGCTCTGTTCATCATCCGAAGCTGGGCTCTCGGCCATGCCCTGGTCGGTCGCGGGCGCACCCATCCGGGAGCGGTCGCCGAAGGCTTCAGTGATCGTCCGGACCGCCTCGGTCACCTCAGCCGGGATGACCCAGAACGTGTTGCCGCCCTTTGCCAGGTGCGGCAGCGTCTCCAGGTACTTGTACGCCAGCACCTGGGGATCTGCGTTGTTGCGGTGGACGGCCTGGAAGACCAGGTCAACGGCCCTGGCCTCACCGTCGGCCCGGAGGATCGCGGCCTGCTGGTCGCCCTGCGCGACCAGGATCTCCTGCTGCCGGGTTCCCTCGGCGGTGAGGATCTTGGACTGCCGTTCGCCTTCCGCATGCAGGATCGCGGCGCGCTTGTCGCGCTCGGCCCGCATCTGCTTCTCCATGGCTTCCTTGATCGAGTGCGGCGGATCGATCGCTTTGATCTCGACCCGGTTCACCCGGATGCCCCACTTGCCGGTCGCCTCGTCCAGCACGGTGCGCAGCCGGGAGTTGATCTCCTCACGCGAGGTCAGCGTCCGCTCCAGGTCCATGCTGCCGATGACGTTGCGCAGCGTGGTGACCGTGAGCTGGTCGATGGCCTGCAGATAGTTCGCGACCTCGTACGCGGCGGCCCGAGGGTCGGTGATCTGGTAGTACAACACCGTGTCGATGTTGACCACCAGGTTGTCCTCTGTGATCACCGGCTGGGGGTGCGATGAGTACACCTGTTCCCGCACGTCGAGCTTGTTGTTGATCCGATCGGCGATCGGGATGATGAAGTTCAGCCCCGGCTGCAACGTCGCCCGGTAGCGACCGAACCGCTCGACGTTGTAGCGGCGGGCCTGCGGCACGACCCGCACGGCTGACAGCGCCACGAATACCAGCAGGACCGCCACAGCAAGAATCGGGACCAAGAGGTTCAAATCCATATCTCCTCCACTGTCGTCTCAGCGGTGGGTGGTCATGGCAGCAGCTCCCGGGGATACACGATCGCCGTCGCACCCTCGATCTCCATGACGTCCACCGGCGTACCAGGCGGGATCACCTGGTCTTCGTCGAAGGCACGGGCCGACCACACCTCGCCGGCGAGCTTGATCAA
Organism: Actinomycetota bacterium; assembly: GCA_046765695.1. Lineage (GTDB taxonomy): Bacteria > Actinomycetota > Actinomycetes > Propionibacteriales > Propionibacteriaceae > Microlunatus. Next base: position 7,110 of record JBKPNA010000001.1, read on the forward strand.
TCCGTGCTCGCCGGTGACCTCCTCGATGACCACAGCCTTCTTGCCGATCAGCGCGTAGCTGCCTTCACGCACCAGCGGGGTATTGGTCAGCTGTCGCCTGGCGATCGGCCGCACGACGAGCAGTCCCAGCGCGGCCGCGATCGCGAAGGCGAGGACCTGTGCCAGCAGGGAGCCGCCAATGCCGGCGACGACCGCTGCGACCAGCGCCGCGGCAGCAAACAACCCGAACGCCAGGGTGAGCGTGAACGACTCGGCGACGGCCAGCACTGCAGCCGCGATCAACCACGCGATCCACGACATGACAGCGGCCTTCCGCCCCGAACGGTTACCTCGAAGGTACCTCGCGGAGCAGGGCCTCGGCTTCGTCCGCAGCGCGCGGCCTGCTGGCCGCCTCTTGCCTAAGCACGTCGGCGAAGTCTTCGGCGGCTGCCCGATACTTCGGGTCGTCCAGCACTTCGGACACTGCACCGGCTATTCGGTCGGCACTCGATCGCACGCCGAGCTTGACGCCGGCGTGCAGTCGGAGTACGCGGGTCGTGTTGTCCTTCTGGTCACGACCCATCGGTATGCACACCAGGGGCACTCCGGCGGCCAAGGCCTTCATCACGGTCCCATGACCGGCGTGTGTGACGACCGCAGCAGCCTCGGCCAGGACCTGGCGATGCGGTGCGCTCCGGAGCACGTGGACGTTGGGCGGAGCGGGGATGTCGTCGGGCTCCACCGCCGTTCCGGTGGTGATGACGACGCTGATCGGCAAGGTGCCCAGCCCTTGGGCGATCCGGCGCAGCAGCTTGGTCTGATCTTGGAATACCGAGCTCAGGGCGACCAGAACCAGGGGCCGGCTGTCCGGTCGCGTCCACTCCGCGTGAGCAGCCCAGTCAGGGTCGTCGAGCTGAGGCCCGACGTACCGGACGTTTGCGGGCAGGCGTGGTGCTGAGAAATCGAAGGACGGACTCGTCATGACAAGAACGCGGGTGCACCGGTCGAACAAGTCGAAGAAGTCGCTGAGCGGCGGCTGGCCATATCTCGCCGCGACGGCGTTGAGGCGCGGCAGCGTGAGCATGAGCACTCGGGTGACCAGCTCTGGAGCCAGCCGATCTCTGAGTGTCACCAAGCGGCCGGTTCCAGTTGACCATCCGGTGCCGAGGAGTGGCAGACCAACGGTCGGACGTACGTAGGTCTGGGCCATCAGCACCGCGATGGGCAGGCCCGTTGCCTGGGCGCCGATCAGCATGCCGGGCAGGCCGTCGCTGAGAACCGCATCCACCGGGACGTCCCGCACGGTGTCGACGATGTCGCGGGCGACTCGGCTCGTCATGTCCTTGCCCGCGTAGTCCCTGGCGGCGCGGAAGGCGCGGTAAGGGTTGCGGCCCTCGATCGCGGCGATGAGTGCTGTCTGCTCCTCGCGGGAGCTGACATGAGGGGCCGCCTGCCAAGGCGAGAAGGTGCAACCGGCCGCCCGCGCGGACGGCTCCACCGTCGGATCGGAAAGGACGTGCACGCTGTGGCCGCGACGGACCAGTTCAGCGGCCAGCCCCAGCGCCGGCGGGACGGTCCCGCCTGCGTCGAGAAGGGCGAGGAGGTACCGACCGTGGCGAGCAGCATCAGTCATCGAAGTCGACCAGCCCGGATCTGAGATCCCGGCCTCAATCTATCCGCGCAACAGCGGCGCTGGCTACGGTGGATCAGACAGGGGGAGGCCACGATGACCGTGAGGGCTTCGCATGCGGCTGAGAATCTTGCCCTCGAACTCGATGGCGAGTTCGCGGGGTTCGCGACGTCCGTGGAAGGCGGCAATCCGACCGCGGACGTCGTGACTGAGCGGGTCGGGTCCGATGGGATCGTGCGCAAGCACATTGCCGGTGTGAAGTACGAGGACATCACCATCAGCTGCGGCACCGGCATGTCGAAGGGCTTCTTCGAGTGGCTGACGGCCACGGTCGATCGGACGCCGTCCCGCAAGAGCGGAACGATCATCTGGGCTGACGTCGATCTAATGGAACGTCAGCGACTGAACTTCTCCAACGGTCTCGTCTCCGAGATCGTGTTCCCCGCACTCGACGCAGCGACCAAGGACGCCGCCTCCCTCACGGTCAAGATCTCCGCTCAGTCCACCCGTCGCCTGACCGATCAGCGTGGCCGGCGCCTTGCCGCGGAGCTGGCGGCCCAGAAACGCTGGACACCGTCCAACTTCCGGCTGCAGATCGACGGGCTGGACTGCACCCACGTCAGCAAGATCGATTCCATCACCGTGCGGCAGGTCCCTACTGACGGGGGATACCTCGACATACCCAACCTGGTCGTCACCCTGCCGGAGTCCTCAGCGGAGAGCTTCCGCGACTGGGTCGAGGACTTCTTGGTCAAGGGCAACAGCGGACAGGACGCCGAGAAGGAGGGGACCTTGGAATACCTGGCGCCCGATCTTCGGGAGGTCTACGCTCGGCTCACCTTCCGCAATCTCGGCATCTTCAAGCTCACGCGTGTCCCTGCCAACCGGGACCGGGCGCGTACGGTGCGCGCCGAGATGTACTGCGAGGACATGGCATTCCAGCACCTGTCGTGACTGCGTTTGCCTTGACTGCCCGTCGGGGCCGCTCTAGCGTCACGCCGTGGCAGTCGACGAGGATCTCCGAAAGAAGCGCGAGGATATCTGCCTCGGCCACATGCGGACCGAGAATGACCACCGGTTCGACGAGGCCATCGGGTTCTTCGCGCGACCGCGCTACGAACTGCTGCCCACCGGGGAGGTCTTCGACGGAGCCGCCGCCCTGGGCGACTTCATGCAGGAGAACGTGACCGCCTTCCCCGATTTCCACTACGACTACAGCCACGTCCATCACTCCGACGACGCGATCGTGGTGGAAGGCTCGTTCCGCGGCACGCATCTCGGCTCGTGGCGGGGACTGCCGGCGACCGGACGCGGCGTGGACTTTCCCATGCTGATCGTGTTTCCGTTCGAGGGTGACCGGATGATGGGGGAGCGGATCTACTTCGACCTCTCCACCCCACTCCGGCAGCTCGGGGTGGCGCGCGACCCGAACACCCTTACGGGAAAGATCGCGACCGTAC
>JBKPNA010000002.1:0-7793 GCA_046765695.1 Actinomycetota bacterium
TGACCGAACAGCCACCCGAACCTACGTACCTCGACGGCAACGCCCTGACCGGTCCGCTGAGCGACCTCTTCGTGGTCGACGTCGGCCACGCGTCCACCAGCTGTATGGGATGCGGGCAGCGTTCCCGGGTTGCAGAGCTCCGGGTCTATCTGAGTGGGCCGGGAGCCGTCGCCCGCTGCCCGGGCTGTAGCGGCGTCGTGCTTCGGTACGCGCGCACGGGTACGACCGCGGTGCTGGACCTCCGCGGCACCCTGGCGCTCTCGGTACGGCTGGACAGCTAGGGGGACGCTAGGGTCGGCCCATGCGCATCGCTGTGATCGGGGGGAGCGGGCACATCGGGAGCTTCCTCATTCCGCGCCTGGTACGCGCCGGACACGAGGTGGTCGCCATCAGCCGCGGTCAGCGGGAGCCCTATGTCGCGGACGAGGCGTGGCAGCACGTGCAGCGGATCCAGCTCGATCGGGACGCCGCGGAAAAGGACGGCACGTTCGGCGACCGGATCGTCGCGCTGGACGCCGAGGTGGTCATCGACCTGGTCTGCTTCACTCGTGCCTCCGCCCAGGCGCTGGTGGACCGGCTCCGCGGACGGACCGGCCAGCTGATCCACTGCGGATCGATCTGGCGGTACGGGCCCAGTGTCAAGCTGCCGATGACCGAGGACGACGAGTCACCTCCGTTCGGCGAGTACGGGGTGCAGAAGGCTGCGATCGCGCAGCTGCTTGCCGAGGAGACTCGCTCCGGCGGTCTGGTCACGACCTCCCTGCATCCCGGGCATATCTCCGGACCCGGCTGGGCCCCCATCGGACCGCTCGGCAACCTCGACGCAGGCGTATGGCAGGCGCTGTCGTCGGGCGCCGAGGTCGCCATGCCTGGCATCGGCACGGAGCTGATGCATCACGTCCACGCCGACGATGTCGCACAGGCCTTCCAGGCCGCGGTCGAGCGCCGCGACGCGGCGGCCGGAGAGTCCTTCAACGTCGTGGCCCCGTCCGCCCTGACCGTGCGGGGGTTCGCCGAGATCACCGCCGGATGGTTCGGGCAGTCGGCCCGGTTGCGTACCGTCAGCTGGGAGGAGTTCCGCGCCGGTACGACTCCGGAGTTCGCCGAGCAGAGCTGGGAGCACCTGCTCCGAAGTCACTACGCATCCATCGACAAGGCACGGTCCCTGCTGGGCTTTGCGCCCGCGTACGAGCCGGAGGCCGCTGTGCTGGAGGCCGTGCGGTGGTTGATCGACCATGGCCAGCTTCCTGTCGCAACTCGACTCACCGTGTAGGCAACTTCAGCGGTCCAGGTCGGGACGCATCCTGAAGTCGTAGCGGTAGGGCAGCGGGACGTCTCCGAAGGCGGTGCGCCACAGTTCTCCCAGCGTCTCTCCCTCGCGCAGGTCGGGCACCTCGACTCCGGCCTCGAGGAGCGCCCGGGCGGCGTCGACCTGGCCGTCGGCCAGCAGGGCGCGTACCCGTTGCAGCACGATCCGGCCATGGCCGGCAACGTGCGCGGGCGCCGCGTCGATCATCGCCAGGCAGTCGGCCGGTCGCCTCGCTGCCAGCAGGTTGTCCAGCGCTTCGACCAGCAGCGGCAGGCAGCTGGGCGCCTGAGCGACCGCGCGGGCGTACAGGTCGGCCGCGGCTGCGTGGTCGCTCCGGCCGGCGGCGAGCACGGCCAGACCGCGGGCCGCCCAGGGCGTGGACCTGAGCTGATCGGAGCGCAGGTAGCCCAGCTGTGCCGCCTCTAGGTCTCCTCGAGCGTGGCAGCGGATCGCGGTCATCAGTGCGCTCCACCAGCCCTCCGCGCCGGCGAGCGGGGCGCTCCAGCGGTCGCTGATCGGTGGCAGCAGCAGCTCCGCACCCGCGGCGTCCTGGTCGACCGCGCCCGTGGCAGCCAGCGCGACGAGATGACGGAAGCCGTCGGAGAGCGGCCGTCCGAACGGCGTGCCGGCCAGGCTGTCGGGATGCTCACCACGTACGACGAGCTCGGCGGCGCCGGCGCCGGAGCCGGAGGTCAGCTGGTGCGGCGCCTTCTCGGCCACGTCTGCTTGCCACCAGCGGTGCCAGGCGCGGAGCTCCTCGCCGGTCACGGCGCGATCCACCATCTCCGTGACGTCGGCGACCGCGTCAGCCCAGGAACCGTGCAGCCGTCCCGGCTCCGATTCGATCGGCGCGTACGCCTCGGCCCAGCTGATCTCCGCGCTCGGGTCCAGCCGCACGTGCTCGAGTTGCGTCGTGGCCAGACCGGCCTGGATCTCGAGATAGCGAAGCCCGGGCCCGCACAGCCACTCCTGCCAGTGCCGCCCGCCCGCGGCGCTGCCCCACAAGAACAGCTTGCGGCCCAGCAGCTCGGCGGTCGAGGTCTGGAGCAGGCCACGACCGTCGGCCTGCACCGCGGCGATCCACGGGCGCCGCTCGGGCGGCACCTGGAAGAAGTAGTCGGCAGCTCGCTGCGCCTGCAGCGGATAGCTGACATCGGTGGTGGCGTCGTCGGCGAACGGCACGGCGACGCGAGTGATCGATCCGTCGTAGCCGGTCCGCCAGGCTGCGGCGGCTGGCGCCAGGACTCGTACACCCGGTTCCTCCGGGGCGGCGATGTTGGTCCACCAGTAGAGCGGCTTCGGCTCGGCGTCGGGGTTGCGGACCCGGACGAAGGCAAGCAGCAGCCGGCGGTCGGCCGGCATCAGCAGGTCCACCGAGAACACCAGATCACGGGTACGTTCCCACTCCCAGATCCGCAGCGCCGGGCCACGGCTCGAGGCCACGCTGCCCGCAAACACCGGTCGGCAGGTCGCGGTCGAGTGGCCGGTCGAGCCCAGGTTCCACTCGATCCCGCCGGCGAACCATGCGTCGGTGAGGGCGAAGTTGGCGAACTGCAGCCGTTGGTTGCGGAACACTAAGTCTCGGGGGGCTCGGGGGGTGTCCCCCCGGGATTGAACAGAGTCTCGGACGGTAGCCACGTCTCGCAGGGACCACAGCCGACCTCCGAGCGTCGGCAGCACCAGCGCCTCCAGCAGGCCGTTGGTCAGCTGGATGGCCGGGATCTGTTGCGGCCGCAGGTCACGGGTGTAGCCGTTCTGCAATGCGTAGGGCAGCGGGCTTCTCAGCCGGCCGTACCCGATCCGCTCCCGCATGTCCGGCGGTAGGCCGGGATCCGACGACGGGTCGGGCAGCCGCTGCAGCCCGGTGAACGGCGGCAGCGGCGACTCCGGGCCGAGGTCGGCGGCGGGCAGCTGAAGCACCACCTGACTCACCGTTGGCGCCATGGACAAGGATGCTAGAGGCAGCGAGGAAAGGAGCCCGAGGTGACCGCAGCGTACGCCACGGCAACGGAACGCGAGATCGCCAGCCAGCCGGAGTGCTGGCGGCGGGCCGCGGCGTGGGCGCCGTCGGTCAACCAGCTGCCGGAGCATGGCGAGTCCGTGGCGGCAGTGGGGTGCGGCACCTCGTGGTTCATCGCGCAGTCGTACGCCGCGCTGCGGGAGAGCCGGGGCCTTGGGCAGACCGATGCGTTCGCCGCCAGCGAGTTTCCGATTGGCCGCCGGTACGACCGCATCCTCGTCGTCACCCGATCGGGCACCACAACGGAGGTGCTGGACCTGCTGAAGGCGATCGACACGCCCAGCACGGTGATCACCGCCGACGGCACGACCCCGATCCGGGATCTCGCGGACGAGTCGATCGTGCTGGATTTCGCGGACGAGGAATCGGTGGTGCAGACCCGCTTCGCCACGACGGCGCTTGCGCTGCTCCGCGCCCAGCTCGGCGAGGATCTCGCTCCCGCCATCGCAGACGCGGAGCAGGCTCTCACCGCAGAGATCGATCCCGCATTGGTCACTGCCGAGCAGTTCACCTTCCTCGGGCGAGGCTGGGCCTACGGCCTCGCGCTGGAGGCGGGTCTGAAGATGCGCGAGGCGGCCGGGTCATGGACGGAGGGCTACCCGGCCATGGAGTACCGTCACGGCCCCATCGCGATCGCCGGACCGGGCCGGGTGGTGTGGAGCCTGGGCGACCTGCCGCCGGGCCTTGCGGCCGAAGTCCGATCGACGGGGGCTCGGCTGGAGGCGTCAGGACTCGATCCGATGGCAGACCTCGTACGGGTCCAGCGGCTGGCCGTCCTCCTCGCGGGCGCTCAGGGCCGAAATCCAGACACGCCGCACAACCTCACCCGGTCGGTCATTCTGAGCTGAGCGTCATGAGCTACGTCGTGGCCGCCGACCTGGGCGGCACACAGATCAAGTCGGGGCTGTTCCGTGCGCCGGCAGATCTGGTCGGCGCCACCAGCTTGCCGAGTTCCCGCTCGGGCGGATCGGCAGCGGTGATAGCGGCGCTGGGGGAGTCGGTTGCGGCCCGGGTTGGTGAGTGCCAGGCCGCCAACGGCCGGCCGCCGGGCGCCGTCGGCGTCGTCGTCCCTGGAGTCGTCGACGAGGACCGCGGTGTCGCGGTGCGCGCCACCAACCTCGGTTGGCGTGACGTACCGCTGCGCTCGTTGCTCGCCGACCGCGTCGGACTGCCCGTCGTGCTGGGCCACGACGTACGCGCCGGCGGGCTGGCGGAGGCGACCCTCGGTGCGGGGCGCGGCGCCAAGTCGACGCTGTTCGTCGCGCTCGGCACGGGGATCGCCGCTGCGCACGTGGTGGGCGGGGAGCCGCAGGCCGGAGCCAGCTGGACGGCAGGCGAGCTCGGCCACGTCGTCGTCGACACGTCCGGGTCGCCGTGCGGCTGCGGTCAGCGCGGCTGCCTTGAGACGATCTCCTCCGCCGCCGCCATCGAGCGCCGCTATGCGGAGATCACCGGGGAGAAGGGCGTCACCGCGGAGCAGGTGGCCGGTCTGGTGGGCACCGGGGTGCCGGCGGCGCTTCAGGTCTGGCAGGACGCGGTGGACGCACTCGCCACCGTGTTGGTCATGGCCGTGATGCTTCTCGACCCCGCGGTGATCGTGATCGGCGGCGGACTGTCCCGGGCGGGTGCCACCCTCCTCGACCCATTGCGAGGGTCCCTTGCCGCCCGATTCACCTTCCGATCGGCACCGCAGGTCGTGGCCGCGCAGCTGGGGGAGTGGGCGGGTTGTTGGGGGGCCGGTCTGCTTGCCGCTCGGCACCTCACCCGCTCCGACGCCGAGGCTGTGGCCGGCGAGGTCCGAGCATGATCCTCACGATTACGCCGAACCCGGCACTCGACATCACCTACGAGCTGGACCAGCTGCGTCCGGGCACCAGCCTGCGCGTCTCGTCCGTGCAGCAGCGGCCAGGCGGCAAGGGCGTCAATGTCGCCCGGGTGCTGCACGGCCTGGGTGAGCAGACGCTGAGCACCGGCATGATTGGCGGTAGCACCGGCCAGACCGTCCGGGACGGCCTCGACGAGGTCGGGCTGGCCCACGACTTCGTCGACATCGCCGGCGAGACCCGCCGGACCATTACGGTGGTCGATCGCGACGGTGAGGCCACGGTGCTCCTGGAGCCGGGCCCGATCGTCGCGGCCGCAGAGTGGGCCGGCCTCGTGGCGCACGTCCGCAGGCTCGCGTCGAGCGCCTCGGTTCTGGTGGTGTCCGGCCGCATGCCGCAAGGTGTCTCGGCCGACTCCGCTGCAGCGCTGGTAGCAATCGGGCGCGACGCCGACATCCCCGTCGTTGTGGACACCAGCGGGCCGGCGTTGAGCGCCACGCTCGCCGCTGGGCCGACGCTGGTGAAGCCGAACCTTGAGGAGCTGCGCGAGATCACCTCCGACATTGCCTCGGAGGACGAGGACGAGGTGCGCACCCGTGCCGAGGCCGTACGGGCTCGTGGCGCCTCCGTCGTCGTCTGCTCTCTCGGCCAGGACGGCATGATCGCCGTCACCGAGCAGGGTGCGTGGCGCGCCCGGCTCAGTCCAGATGTCCAGGTGTCGGGCAACCCGACGGGCGCCGGTGACGCCGCCGTGGCCGCCCTCGCCATCGCCCTTCGGGACCGGCGACCCTGGCCGGATGGGCTGCGCACGGCCGTTGCCCTCTCCGCAGCCGCTGTCGCATCACCCGTCGCCGGTACGGCGGACCCCCGGGTCTGCCAGGACCTGCTTCCGGCCGTGCAGGTGACGAGACTATGAGCCTCGTCTCCAGCAGCGTAATCGTCAGCGACGCCGCACGAGAGGGTGCCGGCGTGGGGGCCTTCAACTTCATCCAGCTCGAGACACTCGAGGCGATCGCCTCGGGCGCGGAGCTGACCGATCTGCCGGTCATCGTCCAGATCAGCCAGAACACGGTCGAGTATCACGGTGCCCTGGCGCCGCTCGCCGCCGCCGCCCTGGCCGCCGCCGAGGCAGCCCCGGTCCCCGTCGCCGTCCACCTGGACCACATCACCTCAGCCGACCTCGTCGCCGAGGGTGTCCGGCGAGGCATTGCCTCGGTGATGTTCGACGCGTCGGACCTCCCGTACGAGGAGAACGTTGAGCGCACGGCTCAGGTCGTTGCGGACTGCCATGCCGCCGGAGTTTGGGTCGAGGGTGAGCTCGGCAGAGTCGGGGGCAAGGGTGGGGCCCATACTCCCGGGGTGCGGACGGATCCCGACGAGGCAGTGGCATTCGTCCAGGCGACCGGCGTCGACGCGCTCGCCGTCGCCGTCGGCTCCTCCCACGCGATGCGCACCCGCGACGCCGCCTTGGACTTCGACCTGATCCGGCGGTTGCACGCCGCGCTGCCGGTGCCGCTGGTGCTTCATGGCTCGTCGGGGGTGAGTGACCCGGATCTCGCGGCCGCCGTACGGGCCGGGATGACGAAGGTGAACATCGGCACCCACCTGAACCGGCTGATCACCAACACGGTGCGGCAGCGCCTCGAGGACGAGAAGGTCATCGATCCTCGCCACTATCTCGGTCCCAGCCGCCCGGTCGTCGCCGCCGAGGTGGCGCGGCTGCTGCTTCTGCTGCGCTCCGGCAGCTCCTGAGGATTCGCCGCATCCGGTCTCACCAACCGGTGCGGAAGAGATGGTTCACCAGCAGCGCGGTGACGGCGCAGCCGGCGAGTACCCAGGTGGCCGCGCGCCCCCTCAGCAGCGCGAAGCCAGAGCTGGCGAGGACTCCGAACGTCAGCCAGATGCGTTCGGTCTCGGCCTTGGAGAGGGCGGAAAGATCAGCCAGCAGTGCGGCGAGCACGCCCGACAGGGCGATGGCGGCGATCACCCGCTCGGGGCTCGGCGATCCGGGCGGTCGGCGGGCCAGCACCTGCAGCGATCTCCAGATGCCGATGGCCAGGAAGGGCGAGCAGCTGATCAGCCACGCGGCGACGTCGGCATAGACGAAGTAGGAGAAGGGGCGCTGGCTGGCGATGCCCTGGTAGTACCGGATCCGGAGCTGGGCGAGGCCGGTCAGCCAGTTGAACCCGAAGGCCAGATGGATGGCGGCCACCGCAGCCACGCCGATGGCGGCTGCCAGCCAGGGGCCGAGCGCGGGCCAACCGCGCCGCCTTACGGTGAGCACCGCGGCGACCATTACGGGAACGCCGACGAGCACCAGCCCGTAGGACAGGAACACCGCGGCTCCCAGCAGCAGGCCGCCCACCAGGCCGGCCAGCGGCTTGCCGCGTACGGCGCCGAGACACGCCAGCGCCAGGCCGCTGATCGCGACACCGGCGAACATGCCGTCTGCGGAGACCGCCATCCAGACCGCACCCGGAAACAGAGCGGCGAACGGTACGCAGCGCCTGGCGCCGGCAGCGGCACCGAGTTCGCGGAGGGTCACGGGCAGCGCGAGGCTGGTCGCCGAGGAGGCGAGGATGCACAGCGCCCCCGCCCAGAACCCGCCGCCAAGACCCATCTCGGCGAGCAGCCAGAACGC
>JBKPNA010000003.1:0-4606 GCA_046765695.1 Actinomycetota bacterium
GAGCGTCGGGTAGCGAGGGACCGGATCCCGCCTGGACGACCAAGCGAGGCACCGTCGTCATATGTCACCAGCACGGCTCTCGGGTGGCGAGCGCGTGGAGGAAGGCGGGATCCGAAGGTCCCGAGTGGGCGCGAGGTGCGGGACGGATGAGCACCGAACTAGCCGGCAGGACCGTGCTCGTCACCGGCGGCTCCCGCGGGATCGGCCGCGCGGTCGTGGAGGCTGTGCACCGCGACGGGGCCCACGTCGTCGTGCACTCCAGCCGACGGACGACCGGTCAGGCGGTAGTGGATGTGCTCGGGCGGCAGCGAGCACACCTCGTCCCCGGCGACCTGACCGCACCTGATGGCCCCGAGCGGGTGTGGGCGGAGGCGGTCGGCTGGCGCGGCCGGATCGACGTGCTTGTCAACAACGCCGGCGCCTGGCTGGCCTCCCCACTCGAGGACGAAGCAGCCTGGGACGACGGCTGGGCGGGCAACCTCGCGTTGAACCTGCTCGCACCGGCAACCCTGTGCCGGCTGGCGATCAGGCACTTCCGGTCCCACGGCGGAGGCGTGATCGTCAACATGGCCAGCAGGTCCGCGCACCGCGGCGACGATGCCGACCATCTCGCGTACGGAGCGGCCAAGGGCGGGCTGCTCGCGCTCACCAAAGGCATCGCGCGCGGCTTCGCGCACGAGCGCATCCTCGCGTACGCCGTCGCTCCCGGCTGGGTCGCGACGGAGATCGCCGAAGAGGCCGACGCGGCCGGGCTCGCCGCCACCCTTCCGATGCGCGAGATCACCCCGCCGACCGACGTCGCTGAAATGGTCGCTTTCCTTGCGTCCGGCCGCTCGCCGCACGCCACCGGTGCCACCATCGACATCACCGGCGCCGACTATGTGCGATGACCAGGATCACTACGGTGACGACATGACAGTGTCCGACAACCCGCCACGCTACGTCGACGCCGCCACCATCACCGCCTGCCTGCCGCCAGATGCTGCGGTCGAAGCCGTGCTGGCCGGTCTGCGCGGCGGCGTCGACCCCTCGGCTGACGTGCCCCGTTCCGCCGTACCGCTGCGGCAGGGCGACCTGCTGTTGATGCCGGCCCAGAGCAGCTCGTCGGTCGGCGTCAAACTCGCCACCGTCGCCCCGGGCAATCCCGCGCGGGGACTCCCGCGGATCAGTGCTGCATACGTGCTGTTCGACGCGGAGACGCTGCGGCTCACCGATCTGCTGGACGGCGTGGCGCTGACCAACCTGCGAACACCGGCCGTGTCGGTCGCAGCGGTCAAACCCTGGCTGGACCGGTTCGATGAGCCGCTCCGAATAGTCGCCTTCGGCGCCGGCCCCCAGGCCCTGGGGCACCTCGAGACCGTTGCCGCCGTGCACTCGGTTGCCAGCTCAGCCATGGTGGTCCGGCAACCGGACCGCGTCGAGGTGCCGACGTCCTTGTCCGCCACTCGGGTCCTGGCAGCCGGCGACGCCATCGTGTCGAGTCTGCTCGAGGAGGCGCATCTCGTCGTCTGCGCCACCACGGCGCGGGCGCCGCTGTTCGACTCGCGGCTGCTCGGCGACCGCGCCATCGTCGTCGCCGTCGGTTCGCACGAGGCCGATGCGAGGGAGGTGGACTCCGCCTTCTGTGCCCGCGCCTGTGTGATCGTGGAGGACCGGCAGGCAGCGCTCCGGGAGTGTGGTGACGTCATCCAGGCGATCGGCGAGGGAGCCCTCGGCCCCGACGACCTAGTGCCGCTGCGCGATGTCGCGCTCGGAAACCGGACGCCCGCGGACGAGCCGGTCTTCTTCAAGGGGTCGGGAATGTCATGGGAGGACCTGGTGGTCGCCGAGGCCGTACTGGCCCGACTCTGACCGCAGGCCAGTCGAGCGTCCTCCGCCGAAGGAAGCTCACGGATGCGGCCTTGTGCGGAGGAACGAACGGGAAATTGGCCGATTCGGCTGTCGGATCTGGCCTTGTGCGGAGAAACGCACCCGAGATGGTCATGACGCCCGGCGGAACGCCGGGCGCCTGATGTCGAAGAGGCCGATGTCATGGGCGGTGCTTCCGGTCTGGACCAGGTCGGCGACGATCTCTCCGACGACGGGCACGAATTTGAACCCATGCCCGGAGAAGCCGCAGGCCACCACCACCTGCGGCATCCCGTCGAGCAGCCCGATCACGAAGTGGTCGTCGGGCGCCGATGCGTAGATGCACGTAGCCGCCTTCACCAGCCGACCGGTCAACTGGGGAAATAGCTGGGTAGCCCGGCGACGCATGGCGTCCACCTCCTCGGGGTGGACCGTACGGTCGATGTCCTCCGGGGTGGTCGTGCCCTCGTTCTGGCGGTAGAACGCGAGCTTCAGACCACCATCGGGGCCGTCGATCATCGGGAAGCCGTAGACCATGCCGTTCCCGTCGGTCTCCTCGATGTAGACGGGTTGTCCGTCGGTGTAGGACTCGTAGGGAACGTCGGTGGTAAAGGCCGGCTCGAACCAGTAGAAGATCTGCCGCTCAACCAGGATGGGCGCACCGCCGGGCAGCAACCGCGCCGCCCAGGCGCCCGGCGTCAGCACCAGCCGATCAGCCCCGTAGCGCGCCGTTGCGGTCAGCACCTCGACTCCGCCGCCGGGCGTGGCTTGCCAGCCGGTCACCGGTTCGTCGAAGTGCAGATCCGCCCCGTGCCGCCGCGCGAGGTCCACTCCGGCGAGCACGGTCTCCTCCGGGCGGACGTATCCGGCGTTGGGCTCGTACACCCCGAGGACGTGGTCCGCAGGACGCATGGCAGGAAAACGGGACCTGATCTCGGCTGCGTCGAGGACCTCGTGCGGCAGTCCGTGCAGCGCCGCCGCCTCACGGCTGCCCGTGACGATCGGGTTGCCGGGGTCGCCGATGTAGATCCCGCCGCACAGCCGGACCAGGTCGCGCCCCGACTCCTGCTGCAGCTCCTGCCAGCCCTCGAAAGCTCTCCGCAGCAAAGGGACGTACGTCGGCCCTTCGAAGTAGGCCTGCCGGATGATCCGGCTTCCGCCGTGCGCAGAGCCCTGATCGTGGGCGGGCCCGAAGTTCTCCAGGCCCAGGACCCGCAGGCCACGGGCGGCGAGCGTGTGGACGGCCGCCGATCCCATCGACCCCACACCGACGACGATCACGTCGTAGTCGCCAGTCCCGTTCATCGGTTCCGCACCTCGCGCCGCTGGTCGCGCATCACCGGACCGCCTGCAAGCTCGCGCGCTGGCGCCCTTGAGTGTCGAAGTTGTCGGGGGCAAGCCACGTCCGGAACTCCTCTCGCACCTCCGGCCAGTCGGCGTCGACGATCGCGTACCAGGCAGTGTCGCGATTGCGGCCCTTTACCACCTGCGCCTGCCGAAAGGTTCCCTCGTACGTGAACCCGAGCCGCTCGGCCGCCCGACGCGACGCTGCGTTGAGGGCGTCGCACTTCCACTCGTAGCGCCGGTAACCGAGGTCGTCGAAAACATAGCTCATGAGCAGGAACTGCGCCTCGGTCGACGCCCGGGTCTGCTGCAGGGCGGGCGAGAGGTGAATGTGCCCGACCTCGATCGAGCCGGCCTCGGGCGTGATGCGCAGCAGGCTGAGCACGCCAAGGGCCCGATCCCTGTTCGGTGACCGCGGATCCGTGTCGATGATCGCGAGGAAGTATGGGTCGTGCTTGGCCGCCACCTCCTTGACCCAGGCGCAGTAGCTCCCCAGGTCCTCGAACGGCCCGTACGGGAGGTAGGTCCAGCTGGTGCCATTGGTGTCCCCCCGGTCGGCGTCGAACAGGTCGCCGGCGTGGCGGTCGGGGTCGAGCCGCTCCAGCCGGCAGTACGACCCGGTCAGGGTCACGGCATCCGGGCGAGGTCGCGGCTGCCAGTCCGGAACAGGGTCGCCGACCGGCTGACCGTGGACGTTCGTCTGCACCCAGCCGATTATCGCCGTCGGCGCACCACACGCTCAGTCGACGAGCGCCGACAACGCGTCGTCGATCAGACGAAGACCCTGGCGCGCCTCGTCTGGAGTGATCACCGCGGGCGGCACGACGTGGATCCGGTTGTCGACGACGAACGGCAGCAGGCCCCGTGCCACCAGGTCCGCCTTGAGCGCAGCCATCGTGGCCGCCGGGACCGGTTCCCTGCTCCCGCGGTCCGCGACGAGCTCGATCGCCCAGAAGACGCCGGCGCCGCGGACCTCCCCCACCAGCTCGTGGCGAGCCGCGAGGTCGGCGAGCCCGGGGCCGAGAACGTCCGAGCCGATTCCGGCGGCGTTGGCGACGACGCCTTCGGATTCCATGGCCGTCAGCGCGGCGACGATGCTCGCCGCGGCCAGTGGATGGCCGCTGTAGGTGAGACCGCCGGGGTAGACCTGGTCGTCGAAGGCGTGAGCGATCGGGTCGGAGATGATCACGCCGCCCACCGGGACGTAGCCGGAGTTCACGCCCTTGGCGAAGGTGATCAGGTCCGGCCGGACGTCGTACGCATCGAAGGCGAACCACTGGCCGGTCCGGCCGAATCCCGCCATCACCTCGTCGAGGATCAGCACGATCCCGTACCGGTCGGCGATGTCACGCACTCCGGCCAGGTAACCCGCGGGTGGCACCAGGATGCCGGCGGTGCCAGGGATCGTCTCCAG
>JBKPNA010000004.1:0-12120 GCA_046765695.1 Actinomycetota bacterium
CTCATGTCCTCCACCGGGACGACGATCGACAGATCCCAGGATTTCTCCGCCGGTGGGGCGACGATGCGGACCGGATGCGACCCGCCCAGGTAGGCGGCGACTCGCTCCGGAGGGCGCACGGTTGCCGAAAGACCGATTCGCAGGATGGGCCGCAATACGCCGTCGGCGTCCGGAGGCTGCGACTCGGCAGCCAGCGCCTCCAGCCGCTCCAGCGACAGGGCCAGGTGAGTGCCACGCTTCGTGCCGGCGAGCGCGTGCACTTCGTCGACGATCACCGTCCGGACCGACCGCAGCAGGTCCCGCGCGGCTGACGTCAGCATCAGGAACAGCGACTCCGGCGTGGTGATCAGAATGTCCGGCGGCCGGGAGACCAGTGCCCGCCGGTCGGCTGCCGAAGTGTCGCCGGACCGTACGCCGACGGTCACGTTGGGCGGCAGCTGACTGAGCCGCACTGCGGTCTGGGTGATGCCGGCCAGCGGGGCACGGAGGTTCCGCTCAACGTCGACCGCCAGAGCCTTCAGCGGGGACACGTAGAGCACCCGGCAGCGCTGCTTCGGCGGAGGTTGTGGTGAGCGGGTCAAGTCATCCAGCGCCCAGAGGAAGGCAGCCAGAGTCTTGCCCGACCCGGTGGGCGCGATGACCAGGGCATTGTCCCCGGCGGCGATTGCCTGCCACGCGCCGGCCTGCGCTGCGGTGGGTTGCGCGAAGACCTCCCGGAACCACGTGGCCGTGGCCGGAGAGAACACCGCGAGCGGATCGCCGGGCATGTCCACCATCTTGCCCGGCATCACTGACACTCCGGAGTGTGGCGGGAAGCCGGCGCATCGCGGCTGAAAATGCGGCTGGCGATGTCGGTGCCGCGGCGTACGGTGTGCGGGTGACCGCGGCTTCCACTGTGCCCACACGGACTGTCGAACCGGTCGATTCACGCGTTCCGGCGCGCCGGTGGCTGCCGGGCATGGCGGGGCTGGCGGCGATCTGGGGCTCGAGCTTCTTGTTCATCAAGGTCGGGATCAGCGAGCTGCATCCGCTGTTCGTGGCCCTTGGCCGGGTGCTCGGTGGTGCTTTGGCGCTGGTGGTGGTGATACTGGTCACTCGCGACCGGCTGCCCCGGGATCCGCGATTCTGGGGTCACAACGCCGTCGTGGCTGTCATTGGTGTCGCCCTCCCGTTCAGCCTGTTCGGGTTCGGTGAGCAGCGCGTGTCCTCGGTGCTGGCCGGCATCTGGAACTCTTTCACCCCGCTGGTCGCGCTGCCGATGGCGGTTCTGGTCTTCCGCACCGAGCAGCTGACCCGCCGCCGGGTGCTGGGTCTGGTGCTGGGGTTCGTCGGCGCGGCCACGATTCTGGGGGTGTGGCAGGGCGTCGGAGGCTCATCGTTGGCCGGCCAGCTGATGTGCCTGACTGCGGCGGCCAGCTACGGGGTGGCCATCCCCTACACCCGGCGGTTCATCAGTCCGCGGCCAGAGTCAGGGCTGGCGGTGTCGGCCGGCCAACTGCTGATCGCGTCCCTGGTCCTGGCGGTGGTCGCGCCGCTGGCCGGCGGCGGCTTCCCGGCGGTGGCCGAGCTGTCCGGCCCGGTGCTGGCCTCGGTCGCCGCGCTGGGCGTGGTCGGCACCGGATTTGCGTTCGTCATCCATATGCGCAACATCCGGCTGCTCGGTGCTAGCACGGCCAGCATGGTCACCTATCTGATCCCGGTCTTCGCCACCGCGATCGGTGTGCTGGTGCTCGGCGAGACGGTGACCTGGTTCCAGCCGGTGGGGGCGGCGATCGTGCTTTTCGGTGTGGCGATCGCTCAGGGTGTCGGCCGACCTGGCAAGAACGGCACAGCGTGAAGGAGACAGAGCTGTGGCAGCGGCTCGAGGCCACGCTGGGGTCGGGGTACTACCGGGTCTGGGCGGCCGAGTTCAACCTGGCCGAGCTGGGCGACCGCACCGTCGGGCAGGCGTTGGCCGACGGCCTGCCGAGCAAGATCATCTGGCGGGCGGTCTGGGCGGCGCTGGAGTTGCCGCCGCGCGACCGCTGAGGCATGAGGGTCGTGTCGGCCGGGGCCGATCGCCTTCAAGCTCCGGCGGACCGGGTCGTTTGTGGCCTTGTGCGTAACGACGAAGCTGGAATCGGCCTGGAGGTCGATCGTTCGTGGCTTTGTGCGTAAAGACGGCGACACCACCCCATGGGGCGCTGTCCACATAGGTCGGCGTGTCGGGTGCACTTCGAACACACGTTCGGTAGGTTATCCACCAGGGGCTTGACGCCGTTATCCACAAGATTCGCCGCGGGCGGACGATTGTCAGTGGGCGTCCTTAGGTTTCCGCACGACAGGCAGAACCCAGCCGCCCGATGGGCAACGAAAGGATCATCGATGGCCACCACGGACCGGGAGAAAGCGCTGGAGGCGGCGCTGGCTCAGATCGACAAGCAGTACGGCAAGGGGTCCGTCATGCGGCTGGGTGAGGAGGTCCGGGCGCCGATCGAAGTCATCCCCACCGGCTCGATCGCGCTGGACGTCGCCCTCGGTATCGGCGGGCTGCCGCGCGGCCGGGTGGTGGAGATCTACGGACCCGAGTCGAGCGGCAAGACCACGGTGGCCCTGCACGCCATCGCCAACGCACAGGCGGAAGGCGGTATCTGTGCCTTCATCGACGCCGAGCACGCCCTCGACCCGGAGTACGCCGCACGACTCGGCGTCGACACCGACTCGCTCCTGGTCAGCCAGCCGGACAACGGCGAGCAGGCCCTGGAGATCGCCGACATGCTGGTCCGCTCCGGAGCCCTGGCCCTGATCGTCATCGACTCCGTAGCCGCGCTCACGCCGCGAGCGGAGATCGAGGGGGAGATGGGCGATAGCCATGTCGGCCTGCAGGCCCGGCTGATGAGCCAGGCGCTGCGCAAGATGACCAGTGCATTGAGCAGTGCCGGCACGACGGCAATCTTTATTAATCAACTGCGCGAAAAAATAGGAGTCATGTTCGGGAGTCCCGAGACAACGACAGGTGGGCGTGCGCTGAAGTTCTACGCCTCCGTCCGCCTGGACGTGCGGCGGATCGAGACCCTCAAGGACGGCCAGGAGATGGTGGGCAACCGGACCCGGGTCAAGGTGGTCAAGAACAAAGTGGCCCCGCCGTTCAAGCAGGCCGAGTTCGACATTCTGTACGGGATGGGCATCAGCCGGGAAGGCAGCCTGATCGACTTGGGCGTCGACACCGGCATCGTCCGCAAGGCCGGCGCCTGGTTCACCTACGAGGCGGATCAGCTGGGTCAGGGGCGAGAGAACGCCCGCAGCTACCTGCGGAACAACCCGGATCTCGCCGACGAGCTGGAGAAGAAGATCAAAGAGAAGATGGGGATCGGTCCACAGGTCGACCTCCCGGCAGGAATCGATCCGGTGACCGGTGAGGTGGAGTTCTAGTTGGGCGACGTCGCGACCGGGCCGGACCAGCCGGTGGCCGAGGCCGCCCAGTGGCTCGCCCGGCACGGAGTCGATGTCCCGCTGCCAGCTCGGGCCGCCGAGGCGGCGGGGGAGAGCCCAGCGGAGGAGACTGAGCCAGACGGCGCCACCGAATCCGGTGCGTCCAACCCGTACATGGTGGCCCGCACCATCGTGCTGCGGAGACTGGCCGCTCGCGCTCAGACCCGGCATGAGCTGGAGCAGGCGCTACGGGTGAGGAAGGTGCCGGCTGCTGTCGCTCAGCAGGTGTTGGACCGGATGGCCGGCGTGGGTCTGGTCGACGACGCCGAGTTCGCCGCGAACTGGGTCGAGTCGCGCCAGCAGCGCCGCCACCTGTCCGCCCCGGCGCTGCGCCGTGAGCTGCAGGCAAAGGGAGTCGATCGCGACACGATTGAGGCTGCCCTGGCCCCGGTCGACGCCGAGGCAGAGCTGACGGCCGCGCGCGCACTTGTGGAGCGGAAGTCGGCCGCTATGGCCGACGTGCCCGAGCAGGTGCGCTACCGGAGACTTGCCGGACTGCTGAGTCGTCGCGGCTTCGGCCCGGCGGCGATCGCTCGGGTACTCGAGGAGCGGCCCGGCGAATGTCCTTGACCGATGCCATGACCAGACATAGCCTGCAGGCACAAAGGTTCCTGCAACGCAGTTGTCTGATATGTACGCTCGGCCCGAGGCGACACTCGGTATTGATAGCAGTTCGGATTAGTTCGACCGCCTAACCGCGGGTGATGTTCGCGCTTTGCCCCAGCGTCTGACTTGCGCCGGTGGGCCGTTTTGTAGATGCGCGTTGCGGATCCTGGAGACAACACGCCCAGGCGTGTGGACAGGAGGCGCGACGTGTTGGATGGCGTTTTCCCGATACTGATTGTTGCCGGAATCTTCCTCCTCATCGCCGCCGTCGTGATCGGGACGTTGATCATCGCGCGACGGGACCGCTCGGCCGGACCGGTAACGCACGACCCGGCAGCGAGTGAGGCTTCCTCCCGGCCACCCGCCGCGCAGCCGGCCGGATCGGCCGACAGAAGCCAGGCTCCGGCTGCAGAAGCGCGGCCTCTGGAGGCCACTGATCTTTCGGGGACCGCCGATCGGTCGGCGCAGACCCGCGCCGCAGAGGAGCTCGCGACCCTTCAGGCGCAAGCCGACAGCCTGGTGACCGCCACTCAGCACGCCCGCGCCGAAGCAGCCGAGGAGGCTCGGGCGCAGCGTCTGGAACTACGTGACCAGCGGGCGGACCTCGAGCGCCGGGAGCAGCGGTTGTCCGATCGCGAGGAGCGGTTGGACAGCGAACTGCGAGGGCTGGAGGAGCGGGCGCAACACCTCGACGAGCTCAAATCCCAGCTCAAGATCCAGCGCAAGGCGCTGGCCGACGCGGAAGCCGAGCAGCAGCTGATGCTGGAGCGCATCGCCGGGTTGACCGCTGAGCAGGCCAAGAGCGAGCTGGTGGCGGCAGTCGAGCACGAGGCCAAGCGGCAGGCGGTCCTGGTCGCCCGGGACATCGAACGTCAGGCCGTTCGGGAGGCCAGCTCCCGGGCCCAAATGATCATCGTGGACGCGATCCAGCGAGTGGCCTCGGAGCAGACCTCGGAGTCTGTGGTGACAGCCGTGCATCTTCCCGGCGACGACATGAAGGGCCGGATCATCGGCCGTGAGGGCCGCAACATCCGGGCCTTCGAGCAGGTCACCGGCGTCAACGTGATGATCGACGACACTCCCGAGTCGGTGCTGTTGTCCTGCTTCGACCCGGTGCGGCGGGAGACCGCCAGGATCACGTTGACCGAGCTGGTCAAGGACGGTCGCATCCACCCGGCCAGGATCGAGGAGGTGCACGACCGCAGCCGGAACCAGATCCAGAGCCAGTGCCTCCGTGCGGCCGAGGACGCGATGACTGAGGTGGGGATCTCCGACCTGCATCCGGCGTTGGTGCCGGTGCTGGGCACCTTGCGCTACCGGACCTCGTACGGGCAGAACGTGCTCAAGCACCTGGTGGAGAGCGCGCACATCGCGGGCCTGATGGCAGCTGAGCTCCAGCTCGACATCAACCAGTGCCGACGAGCGGCGTTCCTGCACGACATCGGCAAGGCGCTGACCCACGAGGTGGAGGGGTCGCATGCCATCGTCGGGGCAGATCTGGTCCGCAAGTACGGTGAGAACGCCGACATCGTGCACGCGATCGAGGCTCACCACAACGAGGTCGAGCCGCGGACCGTGGAAGCGATCCTCGTCCAGGCGGCCGACGCGATCAGCGGCAGCCGGCCCGGCGCACGGCGGGAGAGCATCGAGGCGTACGTGCAGCGGCTGGAACGCCTGGAGGAGCTCGCCCGCGCCCACAACGGTGTGGACAAGGTGTTCGCCATGCAGGCCGGCCGGGAGATCCGGGTCATGGTCGCGCCTGAGGTGGTCGACGACATCGAGGCCCAGGTGCTGGCTCGCGACCTCGCCAAGCAGATCGAGGAGGAGCTGACCTACCCGGGCCAGATCAAGGTCGTCGTGGTGCGCGAGTCCCGGGCCACCGAGACTGCCCGTTAGTGCCCTAGGCCGCCTTCGCTTCGTCGCGAAGTGCTGCAACCGCACCGGCGGGGGCCATCTCGGGGTTCAGCATGGCATCCATCGGCGGAACTTTGGGTGCTCGGCGGGAAGCCTGCAATCGCCGCTCCAGATACCTGGCCAGCAGCGTCAGCAGGTAGTTGACGACGATGAAGATGGCCGCGATCACCAGAAACGTCGGGATCAGGTTGCCCTTCAACGCGGCCAGGGTCTGGCCGCTTCGGACGAGCTCCGGGTACAGGATCAGGAAGCCCAGCGCGGAGTCCTTGAGCACCACAACCAGCTGACTGACGATCGACGGCAGCATGAGCGTGATGGATTGAGGCAGCAGCACCAAACGCAGTGTCTGGAAGGAGGTCAACCCGATGGACAGGCCGGCCTCGCGCTGGCCGGCGGGCAGCGACCCGACACCAGAGCGGATCAGCTCGGCGATCACGCTGGAGTTGTAGAAGCTCAGGCCGGCGACCACCCCGTAGAGGGGCAGCAGATCGCCGGAGATCTGAAAGCCGAAGAGGAACACGTAGTAGGCGAACAGCATCATCATCAACACCGGAACTGCCCGGAAGAACTCGACGAAGGTGCCGCAGGCCCAGCGCACGCCGCGCAACTGGGAAAGCCGGCCCATGCCGAGCAGGATTCCGCAGACCACGGCCAGGATGATCGCGAAGAAGGCGGCCAGCAGTGTGGCCCGCAGGCCTGGCAACAGGTATGCGGTCCAGGTCTCTGATTCCAGGAAGGGGCCCCACCTGGCTCCGGTGAACTGGCCCTTCGCGGCCAGGGCACGGATCAGCAAGATGATCAGCCCCGCGATCACCAGGCCCCCGATTACCGCGATGAGGTTGTACCGGAACCGCGCCTTCGGACCGGGGGCGTCGAACAGGACGCTGGCCTCTGCGGTCATCGGCGCACCGCCAGCCGCCGGGACAGTGCGGTGAAGAGTACGCCGACCGGCAGTGTGAGCACCACGAAGCCAGTGGCCATGATCACGAAGATGGCGTAGATCAGGTCGGGACGGAACTCGATCATGCCCTTCATCAGGTAGGACGCCTCGGCGACTCCGATGGTGGCCACCACGGTGGTGTTCTTGGTCAGGGCGATCAGCACGTTGCCCAGCGGGGCGATTGCCCCCCGGAACGCCTGGGGAAGTACGACGGAGCGAAGCGTCGTCCCGAAGTCCAGCCCGATCGCCCGAGCCGCCTCGGCCTGGCCCCTCGGCACGGTGTTGATGCCACTGCGGAGCGCCTCGGCCACGAATGCGGCGTGGTAGATGGCCAGGCCGAGCACCCCCCAGCGGAAGTTCTGCACGTCGATGGGGGAGTTCTGCGGTCCGAGCCGGTACTGCAGGGTGATGTAGAAGCCGAACGCGCAGAAGAACACGATCAAGGTAAGTGGAGTGTTGCGGACCAGGGTCACGTACGCGGTCCCGGCCGCGCGCAGCACGCGGACAGGGGACACCCGCATCACCGCAATCACGGTGCCGACGACCAGTGCGCCGACGGCGGAGGCAACCGTCAGCTTGATGGTCATCCAGAACGCGACGAGCACGTCGTACTCGGCCAGCAGCTCGCCCATCCCCGCCTCGGTTCCTTTGTGATCTGCAGGGCCGGCGCCGGCGCCACGACGTCGACCGGCTGGTGGTTAGGTGCAGGGCTCAGGCTTCGGCGGGTTGGTCGCGCTGTCGATCTTGAAGCCGGACGGGCCGAGGTTGCTGTCCACCGCCTTCTGCCACAATCCGTCGGAGACCATCTTCTCCAGCGCCGTGTTGACCTTGCCGCACAGCTCGGTGTCGCCCTTCTTCAACCCGACCCCGTACTTCTCCGTGGAGAACGGCTTGCCGACGACCTTGACCTTGCCCGCGTACTGCGGCTGGGCGGCGAAACCGGCGAGAATCACATTGTCTGTTGTCACGGCGTCGACGGTGCCGCCGACCAGGGCCTCGACGCATTTGCTGTAGGTGTCCTGCTCGAACAGCTTGACCGTGGTCGCGTACTCCTTCTTGATCTTTTCCGCCGGAGTGGACCCCGTCACCGAGCACAGGGTCTGCCCGTTCATTGCGTCGGGCCCCGTGATGTCGGTGTTGTCCGCCCTGACCAGCAGGTCCTGGCCGGCGACGAAGTACGGGCCGGCGAAGGAGACCTTCTCCTTGCGGGCGTCGGTGATCGAGTAGGTCGCGAAGATCAGGGCCACTTGGCCGCCTTGGATGGCGGTTTCCCGCTGGGGGGACGGGGTCTCCTTGAAAACGATCTTGTCCTCAGCGAAGCCGAGCTCCTTGGCCACGTACTTGGCAACGTCCACGTCGAGTCCCTTGAAGGTGTCGCCCTCCTTCTGGCCGAGGCCGGGCTGGTCGTACTTGATGCCGACGGTCAGCGTGTCACCGGAGGCGCTGCCTGCCCCGCCGCCGCCACAGGCCGCCATGGTCAGCGTGAGCGCCGCGCCTGCCGCGAGAGCCACGATCTTGCTGCGAATCATCTGCTTTCCTCCATGTGATGTGAACTGCGGTGCCGCGTCAGTGCGTCAGTATCTTGCTCAGGAAGTCCTTCGCCCGGGCGGTCCGGGCCTGCGTGAAGAACGACTCCGGGTCGGACTCCTCGACGATCTGGCCCTCATCCATGAACACCACCCGGTTGGCGGCCTTCCGCGCGAAGCCCATCTCGTGGGTGACCACGATCATGGTCATGCCCTGCCGGGCCAGTGCGACCATGACCTCCAGCACCTCGTTGACCATCTCCGGGTCCAGGGCCGAGGTGGGCTCGTCGAACAGGATGACTTTGGGGTCCATGGCCAGCGCCCGAGCGATGGCGACCCGCTGCTGCTGCCCACCGGACAGCTGCGCGGGGTACTTCTCGGCCTGGGACTCGACGTCGACCCGTGCCAGCAGCTCCATGCCCCGCTTCCGGGCCTCGGCAGCCGACTTCCGGCGCACCTTGATCGGGCCGAGCGTGACATTCTCCAGCACCGACTTGTGTGCGAAGAGGTTGAACGACTGGAAGACCATGCCGACGTCGGCCCGCAGGCCGGCCAGGGCCTTGCCCTCCTCCGGCAGTTGCCGACCGTCGACGGTGATCGTGCCGGACTCGATCGTCTCCAGCCGGTTGATGACCCGGCACAGGGTCGACTTGCCAGAGCCCGACGGGCCCAGCACCACGACCACTTCACCTTTGCGGACGCTGAGATTGATGTCGCGGAGCACGTGCAGAGAACCGAAGTGCTTGTTGACCCCCGCCAGCACGACCAGCGGCTCACCAAGGTCGTGGGTAGCCACGGACGGACCGGTGGTGGGGTCGGCGTGCTCCGATCGGGCCGTGGCCGAAGCGGGATCGACAGCCGGGCCCGCTGCTTCGGTCATGGGCCGAGGTTAGACCACACAGTCGCGGAACAGGGAGAAAATCTGTGTTGAGTTTGCGTTACGGGTTGCCGTTTCTGGCTGCCGGCGGGTCCTTAGCGCAACTATCTTTCGCGTACTCCCCAGCGGCCGGTGAAGGTCTCCCCGGGGCCGAGCACGATCAGGTCATCGTGGGTCGGACCCGGGTTGAACGCGTCCGGACCGCAGGTCATCGGCTCGACGGCGATCGACCAGTCGCGATAAGGGCCGCCGGTGAAGATCTGCAGCCACTTCATGGTCGCATCGCCCCAGAGCTCGCATGCTCGATCGCCTCGGGTCAAGACGACATGCCAGCGTCCGTCGTCGTCCCTGGCCAGGTCGGTCATCGCCGTGTCAAGGCTGAGCGTCCCGACGGTCGGTCCGGAACGCAGATCTTTGTCTGTCCCGTCAACCGGGGACACCCGCACCGGCAGCAACCGCTCGTCCACCTCGAGGTAGGACGAGGCCGGCACGGTAAGGCCGACCTCATCCACGACCGACTCACCGACCGTCAGATAGGGATGCACGCCGTAGCCGAACGGCAGCTCGACGTTCCCGATATTGGTCGCCTCGACGGTCACGGTGAGCCCGTCATCGGCGACTCGGTGGGTGATCGATGCCTCCAACCATCCGGGCCACCCCTGCTGCGGATAAACCCGTACCCGGTTGGTCACCGTGTCGGGGGCTCGGTCGACCAGCAGCCATGGCACGTAGCGGACCAACCCGTGGATGGCGTTGCCTCGCGCCGGCTCCGTCAGCGCAAGCTGGTGGGACTGCCCGCCGAAGCTGTACTTGCCGTCACGGATCCGGTTCGGCCACGGAATCAGGTTCTGCCCCCGGCCGCCCTTGACCATGGCGTCTTCGGCGAAGCCGCGGACCACGTCGACGCCGTCGACCGCGTAGCTGCGCAGGGTCGCACCGACCTCCGTGACGACCGCTCGATGGCCGCCGGAGACGATCTCGTACTGCTCCCCAGTGGGTGGAATGCTCACGCTCGGACTCTAGTGCCCTCAGCTCGGCCCCTGCCGATTACCCTTGGTCTGCCATGCCGAGTGTCGTGACCATGCCCAGCGAGCCGCGGACGTACGAGATCCGTACCCACGGCTGCCAGATGAACGCGCACGACTCCGAGCGGCTGGCGGGCCTGCTGGAGACCGCGGGCTACCGGCGAGCCGCCGAGGGCGGGCCGGCCGACGTGGTGGTGTTCAACACATGTGCGGTCCGCGAGAACGCCGACAACCGGCTCTACGGCAGCCTCGGTCATCTGCGGCCGGCCAAGAACCGGATGCCCGGCATGCAGATCGCCGTCGGTGGCTGCCTGGCCCAGAAGGACCAGCAGGAGATCGTCCGCCGGGCGCCGTGGGTCGACGTCGTCTTCGGCACGCACAATCTGGGCTCGCTGCCCGTGCTGCTGGAGCGCGCCCGGATCAGCCAGCAGGCGCAGGTGGAGATCAAGGACGCCTTGCAGACGTTCCCCTCCAACCTGCCCACTCAGCGGGACTCGGCGTACGCAGCCTGGGTCTCGATCAGCGTCGGCTGCAACAACACCTGCACGTTCTGCATCGTCCCGGCCCTGCGAGGCCGGCAGGTGGACCGCCGACCGGGCGAGATTCTCGCCGAGGTCGAGATGTTGGTGGCCGAGGGCGTCCAGGAGATCACCCTGCTCGGCCAGAACGTCAACGCCTACGGGGTCGACTTCGGTGACCGGAAGGCGTTCGCGAAGCTGCTCCGCCGGTGCGGCGAAGTGCCGGGTCTGGAGCGGGTCCGCTTCACCTCACCCCATCCTCGTGACTTCACCGACGAGGTCATCGCCGCGATGGCCGAGACACCGAACGTGATGCCGTCGCTGCACATGCCGCTGCAGTCGGGGTCGGATCGGGTGCTGAAGGCGATGCGCCGCTCCTACCGCAGCGAACGGTACCTGTCCATCCTTGACCGGGTGCGCGCCGCGATGCCCGAGGCGGCGATCACCACCGACATCATCGTGGGCTTTCCCGGTGAGACGGAGAGCGACTTCGCCGCCACTCTGGACGTGGTGAGGGCCGCTAGGTTCGCCGGCGCGTACACCTTCCAGTACTCGATCCGCCCAGGCACCCCGGCCGCCACCATGCCCGACCAGGTGCCGAAACCTGTCGTGCAGGAGCGCTACGACCGGCTGGCCGCACTCGTCAACGAGGTCGCCCTGGCCGAGAACCAGCATCAGCTCGACCGGCGGGTGGAGGTGCTGTTCGCCACCGGTGAGGGCCGGAAGGACGCGCTCACGGCACGCATGTCGGGCCGGGCTCGGGACAACCGGCTGGTGCATGTCGCCGTACCTGAGGACGTGGCCAGCCGACCGCGACCCGGGGACATCGCCGAAGTGGTCATCACCTACGCGGCCCCGCACCACCTCAACGCGGACGCCGGCATCCTGGCGCTCCGGCGCACCCGGGGCGGGGATGCCTGGGAGGCCAGCCAGTCCATGCCCGACCGCCGTCCGCCGGTCACCCTGGGCCTACCCACCATCGGGCTGCCTCCGCCGACCGGATTCTCCTGCACCCACCAGTAGGCCGCGTCGGCCAGTCGTGTGAGGATGCAGGAGCCGTGCCGCCCATCCGGAAGGTGTCCATGCCCGCCGAGCGATTCGTCGAACAGCTCAACACGCAGATCGGCCACGAGTTCGCCGCCCATCAGCAGTACGTGGCCTGCGCGGTGTACTACGACGCACTGACCATGCCGCAGATGGCCAGCTTCTTCTACACCCAGGCCCTTGAGGAGCGGGATCACGC
>JBKPNA010000005.1:0-7738 GCA_046765695.1 Actinomycetota bacterium
CCGGTGGATCGGCGCGTAGGTCCTCGGGGCTGAGCACGGTGACGGAGTCCGGCCAGGGGCTCGTCGGTACCGGCGGTCCCGCGCCGAACGGGTCGGTGGCGCAGACCAGGTACTCGTGGAGGCCCCGCACCAGCGCGTTGACGTAGCCGCCGTGGGCGTACCACAGGAGCACCCGCATCAGTGAGCCTTTCGGTTGCAGTCAGGCGTCGGGCGACGACGGCTCGTCACTGTGAACCATCTGCCGGGAGATGGTCAACCCGACCAGCCGCGATACGAACAGCGCGACGTAACCGAGCCCGGCCAGCTGCTCGATCATCACCACGGCCCGGGCATGCGCCGTGATCGGCACCACGTCGGACAATCCGGTGCTGGTCAGCGTGGTGAAGCTGAGGAACAACAGCTCCACCCAGGTCCGCTCTCCACCCGGGTTCACGGCAGCGGTGAAGCAGCCGGGTTGGATGAGTTGGATGAGCGAGTAGACGTATGCGAAGCCCCAGGCGACCAGGGTGAAGGTCGCCCCCACCGCGTACAGCTCGTCGGTCGTCACCTCCCGGTCCGACAGCATGTAGAACATCAGGTTGCCCGCAGCCCAGAAGTAGAAGACGGCGTGGCAGATGTTCGAGGCGCCCTCCACCGTCGTGCTGTGGTTGACCGCGTCGACGATGGACAGGGCGGAGGCCAGCACACCGAGCACGATCACGATCCAGGTCGGTCCCGGCGACTCGCGGGTCGACCAGATCGCCAGGCCCAGCACCAGGGCCCCGAAGATCTCGAAAGCCACCCGGCCGGAGGTGGTGTCCTGCATGAACGGGTAGATCAGCACGCCGATCAGCTGGACCGCCAGCAGGATTCCGGACGGGTGGGTGATGATCATGCGCCTTAGGCCCGGCGAGCGTGCGGCTGTCATAGCGGCGACCCTATGACGGGGCTGCTTGCTCGCCGGAAGTGACGGACGGTAATGTTTCGCCGTTCGTCTGAGGACCTGGAAGTTCGGTGAGAATCCGGCACGGTCGCGCCACTGTGTGAGCTGCTTGGCTCGAGTCAGACCTAGCCTCCGGCGAGCTCCACATCACGGGTCGCCGTAACCCAAGGGAGGCAACATGTCAGAGATCACCAAGCGCGCGCCGGCCACCGTCGCGGTTCCCCCGTTCACCCTCGGCCAGGTACTGCCCTGGCTGATCTTCGCCGGCCTGCTGCTGGTCGTCGCGATGTACTTCGTCTCGGCCGAACAGGGTGCGACCGCCCTGATCACCGGCAACGCGATCCACGAGTGGACCCACGACGGGCGCCACGTTCTTGGCTTCCCCTGCCACTGATGGCCGGAGTCCGCAGCTTCTTGGTCCGTGGGCTGCTTGCCGGCCTGCTGGCCGGCGTCTGCGCGTTCGGCGTCGCGTACGTGGTCGCCGAGCCCTCGATCGGCGCGTCGATCGCCATCGAGGAGAGCACCGCCCACACCTCTGAGGCGGCTCACGCCGAGCACGGCGGAACCGAGGTGCCGCGGTCGCTGCAGTCGACCGTTGGGCTGCTCACCGCCACCGCGGTGGCCGGCACCACCCTCGGCGGCCTGGTCGGTGTGCTGAGTGCCCTCGCCGTCGGCCGTTTCGGCCGGCTGGGCGTACGCGGCAGCACCTTGCTGATGAGCGGGATCGGGTTCGTCAGCGGGTACGCGGTGCCGTTCCTGGCGTACCCGCCGAACCCGCCTGGCGTCGGACATGCGGAGACGATCGGGATGCGCACCTCGCTGTACTTCGCCGCGCTTGCCATCTCGGTGGTGGCCGCGCTCACCGCAGTCCTGGTCGGCCGCCGGGCGGCCGAACGCGTCGGCTCGTGGTGGGCGGCGCTGCTGGCAGTGGCGGGCTACCTGGTGGTGTGCGCTGTGGCGTTGGGGCTGCTACCCGGGTATGACGAGGTGCCGGCCGACTTTCCGGCCACGGTGCTCTATCGCTTCCGCATCAGCAGCTTCTTGACCCAGCTGGCGCTGTGGGCTGTCCTCGGGGTGGTCCTGGCCGAGTTGGCGCACCGGCTGGTGAACCGTTCGCGCGGCGGCGCGAAGGTCGATCCGGAGTTGGCCACCGCGGCGTCCTGACGTGATCGGTTTCCCCTCGGCCAGCGTCCACGCCGCCGCCCGCGAGCGCCTCGACGCGCTTGCCAAACCCACCGGTGCGCTGGGCCGGATCGAAGACCTGGCCGCCTGGCTCGCCGCCTGCCAGGGCAGCTGTCCGCCCCGACCGCTGAACCGGGTTCGTGCGGTCATCCTCGCCGGTGACCACGGGGTGTCGCACAACGGAGTGTCGGCGTATCCCCGCGAGGTGACCGCAGCAATGGTGCGGGCCTTCGCGTCGGGCGTCGCGGCCGCCAGCTGCCTGGCCCGGCAGCACGGAGTGGCCCTGCGGGTTCTCGACTTGGGCGTGGACGACGACCTGACCGAGTTGCCGCCGGAAGTGTCGGCGTACCACATCGGCCCGTCAGAGCCGATCCACCGGAGGGACGCGCTGACCCCGGATGCGTGCCGCCGGGCGCTGCTCGCCGGCCGCGCCATCGCCGAGGCAGAGATCGCCGCCGGGGCGGACCTGCTGATTCTGGGCGACATGGGGATCGGCAACACCACACCGGCGGCGGCGCTGATCGCGGCGAGCTTCGGCGCCGGCGCCGAGCAGGTGGTGGGCCGCGGCACCGGCATCGACGACGAACGGCTCGCCAACAAGACGGCGATCATCGCGGCTGCGCTGGCCCGGATGGGTGACCGGGTCGCCGATCCACGAGCCCGGCTGGCCGGACTGGGGTCGGCCGACCTCGCTGCCGGGGTCGGCTTCCTGTGCGCCGCTGCACGGCACGGCGTACCGATCTTGCTGGATGGCATCGTGCCGGTGGCCGAGCTGGCGGTCGCCGAGGAGCTGGAGCCGGGCGTGATCGCCTGGTGCACTGCCGGCCACCGCTCGACCGAGCCGGCCCAGCAGCTGGCACTGGACAAGCTGGGACTGGACCCGATCCTCGACCTCGGTTTGCGGCTCGGCGAGGGAACGGGCGCTCTACTGGCGTTGCCCGTGCTGCGGTCGGCAGCACTCTTGATGGATGAGATCGCTCTGCTCTCTGATCTGACCTCCGGGGGATAGCTTGACGATGGCACTGGACGGACTGCGGCTGGCAACGGGAACCCTGACAGTCATCCCGTCCGGGCCGATTCCAGAGATCGACCGGCCACTGGCGGCGCGGGCCATGATCGTGGCGCCGCTCGCAGTGCTGCCGCTGGCCGCGGGAGGGGCGGCGGTCGGCTGGGTTGCCGGTGCGGCCGGCATGCCGGAGCTGATCGTGGGTCTGCTGGTCGTCGGTACGCTCGCCCTGGGCAGTCGGGGGATGCACCTGGACGGGCTGGCCGACACCGTGGACGGACTCGCCTCGGGATGGGACAAGAATCGGGCGCTGGCGATCATGCGCCGCGGCAACACGGGCCCGATGGGGGCGGTCACCCTGGTGATCGTCATCGGGCTGCAGGCCGCCTCGATCGGCAGGGTGCTGGTCGATCTGCGCACGGCGATCCTGGTCGGCGTGGTCATCTGCTGCTCTCGCTGCGCACTGGTGCTGGTCTGCCGGCGCGGCGTCCCCGCCGCCCGGCGCCAGGGCCTGGGAGTCGCGGTGGCCGGGTCGGTGCCCTTGATCGCGGCTTTCCTCGTCTGGCTGGCGGTGATGATCGCGCTCGGTCTTGGCGAGGCCGCGGTCGGCGCAAGCTACGCCAGCGGGGTGATCGTCGCCGTGGTGGCCGGCGCGGCGGTGCTGCTGCTGGTCTGGCGCTGCGTACGCCGGCTCGGCGGCGTGACCGGGGATGTGATGGGCGCCAGCATCGAGATCGCGCTGACGATCATGCTGGTCGGGATCGCCCGGTGAGACTGCTCAACCCAACGTGGATGACCTACGGAAGACGCAGCGCGCGGCCGGCGATGATCAGGACCACCTCGTCGCTGACCCGGGCGATCGCCTGGTTGACCGTGCCCAGCAGGTCGGCGAACACCCGGCCCGAGTGATGCTCGGCGACCAAGCCCCAGCCCACCTCGTTGGTCACCGCGACGGCCGGTTGAGAGCAGGATTCCCAGGCGTCCGTCAGCACCTCCAGCTGGTCGTCGAACGTCACGGTCCAAGCCTCGGCAGGTGCGTTCCAGGCGTCCAGTTGATCAAGCGTGGCGGTGAGCCAGGCGCCCAGGGAGTCGATCAGCACCGGCTGCTGCGCCGCCCGGATCGCGCCGGCCAGGTCGTCGGTCTCCACCGTGGTCCAGTGGGCCGGCCGGCGCGCCTGGTGAGCCTCGATCCGGCTGGCCCACTCCGCATCGATGGTCGGGTCCTGGGGCGGTCCGGGGGCGAGATAGGTGACGGCGGGTGCGGCACTGAGCAATCCCTCGGCGTACCGGGACTTGCCGGAACGGATGCCACCGGTGACCAGAATCCGTCGCGAAGCCATCGGCGATGACTCTATCGGCAGGTTTGCCGGGGGCGGTCGGGCTGGGTCTCGGCTATCTGGCCGATGCGCTGGCCGGGGACCCCCGACGCTGGCATCCCGTCGCCGGCTTCGGTTGGTCGGCAAGCTGGCTCGAGCGACGAACGTACGCCGACACGCTGTTCGCCGGCGCCGCTCACACGCTGGTTCTCGTCGGGGCGACTGCGGCAGTAGGTGCGCTGGCCGAGCGGTACGCCCGGCGCCCTTTGCGAAAGAGTGTGCTCACCGGGCTGGTTACCTGGACGGTCCTGGGCGGCCGATCGCTGGCGCGGACAGCGAGCGCGGTCGCGCAACCGCTGACCGCCGGTGACCTCGGAAGCGCCCGGGCCCAGGTGCAGCATCTGGTGGGGCGCGACGTGGCCGAGCTGAGCTCCGCCGAGGTGGCCAGGGCGACGGTGGAGTCGGTAGCGGAGAACACGTGCGATGCCGTCGTTGCCCCGCTGCTCTGGGGCGCCGTGCTGGGCATCCCAGGTCTGCTTGGCTATCGGGCGGTGAACACGCTGGACGCGATGATCGGCCACCGCTCGCCCCGCTACCAGCGCTTCGGCTGGGCGGCGGCCCGGCTGGACGACCTGGCCAACTGGGTGCCGGCGCGAATCACGGCGCTGGCCACTGTTGTCGCGGCCCGCCTCGTCGGTGGTTCGCCGCTCGACGTCCTGCTAGTTGTCCGCCGCGATGCCGGGCAGCACCCCAGTCCCAATGCCGGGGTGGTGGAAGCCGCTTTCGCCGGGGCGCTCGGGATCCGGCTCGGCGGCCGGAACGCCTACCGCGGACGCGTCGAGGATCGCGGCGTGCTCGGCACCGGACGAGCGGCCGCCGCCGAGGACATCGCCCGGGCGAACCGGCTCGCCGCGGCCGTCTCGTTGAGCGGCCTTGCCATGGCCGTCCTGATCCACAGCATCATCAGGCGATGACGATCCTGATCTTGGGTGGTACGGCGGAGGCGCGGGCCCTGGCTGCCGAGCTGGTCGAGGCTGGCGAGGACGTGCTGACCTCGTTGGCCGGCCGGGTCCGGGAGCCGGCCATGCCCGCCGGTCGAGTACGCGTCGGAGGCTTCGGCGGGGTCGACGGGCTCGCCGGCTTCCTGCGGACGAACGAGATCCGCGCGATGGTCGACGCCACCCACCCGTTCGCCGCCCGGATCGGCGGGCACGCAGCGGCCGCAGCCGGGCTTGCCGGGATTCCGCTGCTCCGTCTGGAGCGGCCGGGCTGGGCCGATCATCCCCGGTCGGCCGACTGGACGTGGGTGGCCGATGCGGAGGCGGCGCGGGCGGCGGCCGAGGCGTACTGTCGTCCCTTCCTGACCACCGGCCGGCAGTCGCTCCCGGCGTTCCTGTCCTGGTCAGAGCGTTCGGTGCTGGCACGGGTGGTGGATGCCCCCGCCGTCCCAGTGCCGGAGCGTTGGACGCTGATCACCGCCCGGGGGCCCTACCACTACTCAGCGGAACGCCGGCTGATGGGCGAGTTCGGCGTGGGCGTGCTGATCACCAAGGACTCCGGGGGCTCGCACACTGTTGCCAAGATCGACGCCGCGGACGACCTCGGCATCCCGGTCGTGATCATCGCCAGGCCGCCGCGGCCACCGGGCGTGGCAACGGTTGCGACTGTGACCGATGCGTTGTCTTGGGTGGTTAGCTGAGGGCGACAATCTTCATACCAATCTCTTCCATGAATCTGCTGCTGACTAGGCTTTCCGCTTGCCTATCGAACACATGTTCGAGTAGTATGGAGGCATGGACTTCGGGGATGCCAGCGCGATCGAGGACGCGCTGGACGCCCTGAATGTCAGCCTTGACCATCTGATCAAGCTGGTCGAGGACCAGGCCCTGGATGAGTTGAACAAGGCCGGGCTAGTCGGCTTCTTCCACGGGTTCGAAAGGTTCCGCAACCGACTGGCTTTGGTCGATCATCAAGCGATCGGTGCGGCTGGACGGCGGGGCCTGCCGGGTGAACTGTGCCAGGCCAACCTGGCCCGGATGCTGGCCGCGACGCTGCGGATCTCCATACCCGGAGGCGGCCCGCCGAGTGAGAGCCGCGGAGGCGCTGGCGGAGCGGATGTCGATGACCGGGGAACCGCTGGACCCGGTCCGGCCGCACCTGGCGGCGGCGCAGCGGGACGGGGAGATCAACCCCGAGCAGGTCGACATCGTCACCCGAGCCCTATCCAGCGTGGACCGGGCCGGGTTCGACCCGGCCGACATCGACGCCGGGGAGCAACTGCTCACCCGGTTCGCGCACCAGTTCGCACCCAAGGACTTGCGCCGGCTCGCGGAGCAGGTGGTGGATGCGATCAACCCCGACGGCACCCTGCCCGATGAGAAGCTGCAGCAGGACCGGCGGTTTCTGCACCTGCGCCAAACCAGAGACGGCGGCTACGCCGGTGAATTCCGACTCACCGCCGCAGCCGGCACCAAACTGCAAGCCCTGCTCGGACCACTCGCGAAACCGCGGATCAACACCACCGAAACCGAAGATGGGAAGCGGATCGAGGAACCCGACCCCCGACACCACGGCCAACGTATGCACGACGCCCTCGAAGACCTCTGCGACCGGCTGTTGCGCTCCGACAACCCAGTACCCGATGCTGGCGGCACCCCCGCCACCGTCATCATCACCATCGACCTGCAGGACCTGCTGAACGAGACCGGCTACGGCGTGACCTCCGACGGCACCCTGGTCCGCACCGAAACCGCTCGCCAATTGGCTGATCAGGCCGAGATCTACTGGGCCGCCGTCACCAGCACCGGCGTGCCACTACGACTGGGCCGCACCCGCCGCATCGCCACCCCCAGCCAAACCGCCGCCCTGATCGCCCGCGACCACGGCTGCTCCTTCCCCGGCTGCCACACCGCCCCCGAATGGTGCGAACGCCACCACATCGTCCCTTGGATCGAGGGCGGCTCTACCGATTTTGACAACCTGACCTTGCTGTGCAGGTATCACCACCACAACTTCGCCAGCAAAGGCTGGGAGTGTGCGATCAACCCCGACGGGCTCCCCGAATGGCGACCACCCTGGTGGACCGACCGCAACCGAACACCACTGATCAACAACCGCATCCGAAGCCAGCTCGCCGCCCGACAACACCGACGGCAGTAGTTGCAACAGCCGCGGCCGTGCGCGTCTAATCTGCACCTCGATGCCGGCCTGGACCTGTAACGGTGACCGCCGTCTGGATTGCGCGCAGCCGGGTCTGCAGATCAGCGGCGTAGGCCTTGGGCACGTACGCGCCGCGGGCGTAGAGCTGCTCAT
>JBKPNA010000006.1:0-14289 GCA_046765695.1 Actinomycetota bacterium
CCGAGCGCGTCGGTGAGCTCCCGGCAGGATTTCTCGACGTCGGCAAGGGTGGCGGTGCCGTACGTCTCGGGCTCCCGTACGCCGAGCAGGTTGAGGTTGGGTCCGTTCAGCACCCAGACGGCGGTCAACTCGATCGCGCCCGGCGCGAGGCCAGCCCCTGGACGTACGCCGCCTGACCGGCGTGCTGCAGCGTGTCCTCGATCACGCTGACCAGCCGCACCGCGGCGGTCACCGGCGGGTTCCATCGAGTGTCGACCACGCGCTCCAGCTCCTCGGGAGTGATCTGCTCGAGGTAGCGCAGCGTCAGGGCATGCACGTCGTCGTGGTAATCGGCCAGCAGGTCGCCGGGTGCGCGGACGGCGGCCACCTGCTCGCTGCCATGACCCCAGCCGGTGTCCCAGTCGGGAAACGGCAGGCCGAACCGCTCCCGCCAGGCCGGCCAGGCCTGCTCGACGCGGGCCACGCCGGCGACGTGGTCGTCCTGGATGCGGGTCAGGTGCCACAGCAGCCAGGCGACGGAGTTGCTGTCGGGGTCCGGCCGGAAGGTTGCTGTCTCCTCGGTCAGCCCGTCAGTCAGCTCGACCACCAGTCCCCGCACCCGACCGAAGGAATCGACCAGCAGGTCTCTCGCCGCGTTCTTTGTCACGCGGCTGACGCTACTTCCTCAGCCTCGCCGTGTCAGGCCAGCTGGGGCAGCTTCGCCAAAGACTCCCGGAGCGCGGCCTGGGTGTCCGCGTCACCCCACTCGTGATCGGTGATCTGGCCGGACAGGTAAGCCTCGTACGCGGCCAGGTCGAGATGCCCGTGACCGCAGAGAGCCGTCAGGATCACCTTCTCCTCGCCGGTCTCCGCGCAACGCTTGGCCTCCTCGACGGTGGCGGCCAGCGCGTGGGTCGGCTCCGGGGCCGGGACGATGCCCTCGGTCCGGGCGAAGAGCACGCCGGCGGCGAAGCACTCCGACTGGGGCAAGGCCTCCGCCTCGATCTCGCCGGTCTCGTACAGGTGGCTGATCAGCGGGCTCATCCCGTGGTAGCGCAGTCCCCCGGCGTGGATCGGATCCGGAATGAAGTCGTGCCCAAGTGTGTGCATCTTCATCAGCGGAGTCATCCCGATGGTGTCGCCGAAGTCGTACGCGTACTCGCCCTGGGTCAGCGACGGGCACGCGGCCGGCTCGACCGCCCGCACCAGCGGTGCCATCCGGCCGGCCCACTTCTCCCGCAGGAAGGGGAACATCAGGCCGCCGAAGTTCGACCCGCCGCCGGTGCAGCCCACCAGCAGGTCCGGCGTCTCGCCGACCTTGGCCAGCTGGCGCAGCGCCTCCTCACCGATCACCGTCTGGTGCAGCAGCACGTGATTCAGCACGCTGCCCAGGGAGTAGTTGGTGCTGGGGTCTGAGGCTGCGACCTCGACCGCCTCGCTGATCGCGATGCCGAGCGACCCTGGGGAGTCCGGGTGCTCGGCCAGGATGGTTCGGCCGGCCTGGGTCAGCTCCGACGGGCTCGGGTGCACCGTGCCGCCGAAGGTCTCCATCATCACCCGCCGGTACGGCTTCTGGTCGTAGCTGGCCCGGACCTGCCAGATCTCGCACTCCAGGCCGTACTGAGCACAGGCGAACGCCAACGCCGTGCCCCACTGGCCGGCTCCGGTCTCGGTGGTCAGCTTCCGGATCCCGGCCTGGGCGTTGTAATAGGCCTGCGGCACCGACGTGTTCGGCTTGTGCGAGCCGGCCGGCGAGACGCCCTCGTACTTGTAGTAGATCCGCGCCGGAGTGCCGAGCGCCGCCTCCAACCGGTGCGCCCGGTAGAGCGGGCTCGGCCGCCACAGCCGGTAGACGTCGAGCACCCCCTCGGGTATGTCCAGGTACTGCTCGGTGGCCACCTCCTGCATGATCAGTTCCATCGGGAACAGCGGAGCCAGGTCGTCCGGCCCGACCGGCTGTCCGGTGCCCGGGTGCAACACCGGTGGCGGCGGGGTTGGCAGGTCGTGCAGCACGTTGTACCACTGCGTCGGCAGTTCGCTCTCGTCCAGCAGGATCTTGTGCTGCGCCATGGCCGCTTCCTCTCTTAGGCTCTAGACCGACCCTAGCCTGGGCTGGTCCACCCGAAATTCCTACGCGCCTTTCACCTGCACCCCCGCTTTGTCGGCGTGTCGGCGAAACGCGCGCAGCGAAATCGTGTTGGGGAGACCTCAAGAACTGCGGAGGGTCTCGGATCGGACTCGATCCTGGATCTCGTGTTGCCTGGTTACCGGCGAGTAGCATAATGAAGTTACTGGTCGGTAACTTGTCCGAAGGCGAGGGTGCATGCGTCGATGAGCCACTACCGCTCCAACGTCCGCGACATCGAGTTCAACCTGTTCGAGGTGCTGGACCGCGAGTCGATCCTGGGCACCCCGCCGTACCAGGACCTCGATCGGGAGACCGTCTCAGCGATCCTGGCCGAAACCGATCGGCTGGCCCGCACCAAGCTGGCCGCGACCTTCGACATCGGCGAGCACGAACCGCCCATCTTCGATCCGAAGACCCACTCCGTAACGCTGCCGGAGGCCTTCAAGAAGACCTTCTACGCGCTGATGGACTCCGGGGCGTGGGCCCTCGAGCTACCCGCCGAGCTGGTGGGGCAGCTCACCCCGCATTCGGTGCAGTGGGCGGTCAACGAGCTCAACATCGGCGCCAACCCGGCCGCGTACCTCTACAGCGCCGGTCCGAAGTTCGCGTACGCGATCTGGGCGCACGGCACCGAGCGGGATAAGCGGATCGCGCAGATCATGATCGACCGGCGGTGGGCGGCGACGATGGTGCTCACCGAGCCGGACGCCGGGTCCGACGTCGGCGCCGGGCGCACCCGCGCCGTGCCGCAGCCCGACGGCACCTGGCACATCGAGGGGGTCAAGCGGTTCATCACCGCCGGCGAGCACGACCTGACCGAGAACATCGTCCATCTGGTGCTGGCCAGGCCCGCCGGCGCCGGTCCGGGCACCAAGGGGCTCAGCCTGTTCCTGGTGCCGAAGTACCACTTCAACCTGGCCACAGGCGAGCTCACCGGGGAGCGCAACGGCGTCTACGCCACCAACCTCGAGAAGAAGATGGGCATCAAGGCCTCCGCCACCTGCGAGCTGAGCTTCGGGTGCGGCGACACCCCGGCCGTGGGCTGGCTGCTAGGCGAGGTGCACAACGGCATCGCCCAGATGTTCTCCGTGATCGAGCACGCCCGGATGCTGGTGGGCACCAAGGCGATCGCAACCTTGTCCACCGGCTACCTGAATGCGCTGGAGTACGCCAAGACGCGGGTGCAGGGGCCTGACCTGACCCGGGCGGCGGACAAGGCTGCGCCACGCGTGACCATCACCCACCACCCCGATGTGCGGCGGTCGCTGCTGACCCAGAAGTCGTTCGCGGAGGGCCTGCGGGCGCTGGTCCTGTTCACCGCGAGCGTTCAGGACCGGGTCGCCATCGCCCGGGCCACCGGCGTCCCCGATGAGGCCGCGGTCCGGCTCAACGACCTGCTGCTGCCGATCGTTAAGGGATACGGCTCGGAGCGTTCCTGGGTGCTGCTGGGCACCGAGTCGCTGCAAACCTACGGCGGGTCGGGTTTCCTCACCGACTACCCGATCGAGCAGTACGTCCGCGACGCCAAGATCGATACGCTGTACGAGGGCACCACGGCCATCCAGGGCCAGGACCTGTTCTTCCGCAAGATCGTCCGCGACCAGGGCCGGGCGCTGACCGACCTGTCCGACCAGATCACCGCCTGGCTGGAATCCGACGCTGGCAACGGGCAGCTCAAGGACGAGCGCGAGTTGCTGAACCGCGGGCTCGAGGACGCGGGCACCATCGTCGCGATGATGGTGGCCGATCTGACGACCTCCGTCACGGGCGGGGACCCACGGCAGGTCTACCTGTGCGGCCTGAACACCACCCGGTTGCTGATGGCGCTGGGCGACGTGATCTGCGCCTGGCTGCTGCTCCGCGGGGCCGAGGTTGCGCTGCAGCAGCTGAACACCGACCTGGTGCCGGCCGAGAAGGCGTTCTACGAGGGCAAGGTCGCCTCGGCACGCTGGTTCGCGCGTACGGTGCTGCCCAAGCTGGCCGCCGAGCGGGCCATCGCCGAGACGACCGACCTGACAGTGATGGATCTGCCGGAGGACGCCTTCTAAAGAGCCGACGCAACCGACACCGTTTCTCCGCACAAAGCCACGAATGAAGCCGGAATCGGCGGTTTCGGGCACCGTTTCTCCGCACAAAGCCACAAACGGCAGCAGCTGGGCTGGCTAGGCCGGGGACACCTGGACGTTGATGGCGAACGACTTCTTCGGCGGGACCTTGGACTCCCACGGCCGGGCCTGCTGCAGATGGATCACCGCTCGGCCAGGGGCGGTTGCCTGAATCGTCAGCCGCTCAGGGGTGCTGCGCCCAACGGGTCCAGGCTTGTTGGGACGTTCGCGGCGCCGGCTCAGTCGCACGATGCCGTCATCGCTCTCCAGCTCGTACGTCCACACGAACCCGGCCGTCCCGAGGCTCGCCAGGCTGAGCTCCCGGCTCTCGCCGACGGCAAGTCTCAGGTCGAGGTCTGAGTCACCGCGCAGCGGCCGGCCGGTCATCGGACGCCCGCCGCCGCGACGGCCAGGAATGCATCCTGGGTGCTCTGCTCCGGCAGCGTCCCCCAGCGGGTCTGCCAGCTCCCACTGGGGTACCGGATCGTGTGGTTGAGGTCGCCGTCGTAGACGGCGAGCACGTGCAGGTCGTTGCCCACGGTCGCGCAGCTGACCGCGGTGAACGAGCGGTCGTGATCCGGGTCCTTGATGTTGCCGACGGAGCGCTGCCACGATCCGTCGGACTTACGGATGGTGTGCCACAGATTCGTCGAGGCGCCACGGTCGGCCAGGCCGACCACGTGTAGCGAGCCGGCAAACCCGGCGCAGCTGACCGCAGTGAACGCCCCCGCCGCGGCCGGAGTCGCGATCTTCGTGTAGCCCGACCAGGTGCCCGACGGATTGCGGCGCCGGTGCCACAGGTCGCCGCCGATCACCGCAACCAGGTGCAGCGCGCCAGCCACGGCGGCGCAGCCGAGGGCGGTCAGCGTTCCCGCGTCCGGCGGTGTCGGGTGACTCGCGAAGTTGGTCCGCCAGCCGGAAGCGGTACGGATGGTGTGCCGCAGCACCCCGTCCTCCACCGCCAGCACGTGCAGGCTGGCTCCAATCGCCGCGCAGGCGACGGCGTCGAAGGTCCGGTCCTTGCCGGCGTCGGGAATGTTGCCGAATCCGGCCTGCCACTGGCCGGAGGCTCTGCGCAGGATGTGCCACAGGTTCGTCTCGGCACCGCCGCTGCCCACGCCCACCAGATGCAGCGCCGCGCCCGAGCCGGCGGTCGTGACTGCGGAGAATGGACCGGCCGCCGCCGGGGTGGCCACCTTGGTCGTCGGGGTCCAGCTCGACTTTGGCGTACGCGTGGTGTGGCGTACGCCGCTCGCCTGGGCCCCCACCGCGTGCAGGCTGCTCAGGAACGGCGACTTCACCGTGCCGGTGATGCCCCACATGCTCGCGTCGATGCCGACCTCGCCGTATCCGATCTCGAAGAAGCCGTTGCTGCCCCAGCCGCTGCCCCAGGAGTTCTTGGCGATCCAGCACCGGCGGTCGTCGTCGTAGCCGATGATCTGGACGCAGTGCCCGCCGACGTACTCCCCCGAGGTCTCTTCGTGGTACCGGTAGACCCCGCCCTTGTAGAACATCACGAAGTCCTCATAGGTGATGAAGCAGGCGGCCAAGGGCCCCACCGTGGCCAGATGGCGTTTCATGTCGCTCACCCGGTCCAGCACGACGAAGTTGCTGATCGTCGTTCGCCGGTTGGTGGCGTCCGGCCCGAGCCGGCACGGCTGGTCGTCGTCGGTGTAGGGGAATCCGATCTCGTCGACCACGCCGCTCTTCAGGCACTCGAACGAGTCGTCCGGCCACCACCCGCCGTCCGGGCACGGCAGGGCGCCGTGGTCGGGGCCGTAGCAGAAGTACAGGTGGGCCTCGGACAGGTCGACCGCCAGCCCCGGCGCCTGCGCCGTGATCCGGACCATGGACTCCAGCACGGCGATCGTGCCGAAGGCGACACAGGAGCCGCAGAACATCTGGTCCTTGACCGGGGTGACGAAGTTGCCGCCCTTCCGGCGCCAGTCCACCTTCGTGGGCAGTGCGGCCGCCCGGGCCATGTTGGCATCGTGGTCGACCCTTGCGGCAGCGCGCACCCGGGCGGTCAGGGCGCGGCGGCCGCCGGGGGGCAGGGCTCCGGTGCGAGCGCGGACGCGCAGCCGGTTCAGGTTCGAGTTCGCCGTCTCCCCGGGTCGCCACTCGATTTTCAGCCGCGAACTGGCGCTCTCCATCTGCTCCAGATCGACCACGTCGCGCCCCTTTGCCCGTGGACCTCATTCTCTCTCTCCACGTTACGACGATGCGGCACGATGGGCCTATGGCCAACGCTGCTCATCCGTCCCGCATCGTCATCGTCGGCGCGTCGCTGGCCGGTGCGACCGCAGCCCTCCGGTTGAGGGAGCTCGGCTACGCCGGCGAACTCACCTTGATCGGAGAAGAATCCGAGCTGCCGTACGAGCGACCGCCGCTGTCCAAGGCAGTGCTGATCGGCAACACCGACGAACCCGACTGGGTCGCAGACGAGGCGACGTACGCCGACCGGCAGATCGAGCTGGTGCGGGATACCACGGTCACCCGGATCGACCGAGCCCACCAGAAGGTGATGGCCGGCAAGCACGAGTTCGGATACGACCGGCTGCTGCTCGCCACAGGGTCGACGCCGCGCCAGCTGGAGGCGCCGGGCTCTGACCTGGACGGCCTGTTCACCCTGCGGACGCTCGATGACTCACTCGCGATGCGGGAGCGCTTCACCGCCGGCGCGCAGATCGCGGTGGTGGGGGCCGGCTGGATCGGCTGTGAAGCGGCGGCGGCCGCCCGGCAGCGTGGCGCCACGGTGGTCGTGATCGAGCCGCAGCCGCAGCCGCTGTTCGGCGTCGTCGGGCATCACGTGGGCGCGACGTTCGCGGCCCTGCATCGCGATCACGGTGTCGACCTGCGCCTCGGCACGAAGGTGCGTGGCTTCACCGGCGACGACGGTCAGGTCGCCAGCGTACGGCTGCATGGCGGCGCGTCGATCCCGGCGGACACGGTCGTGGTCGGGATCGGCGTGATCCCCAACATCGCCCTGGCCGAGGTCGCCGGGTTGGCCCTGGCCCAAGACGGCATCGCCGTGGACGCAACGCTGCGCACCTCCGACCCGGCCATCTACGCCGTGGGTGACATCGCAGCTCACGACCACCCCAAGTACCCGGGGCGGGTCCGGGTGGAGCACTGGGCCAATGCGAAGGACCAGGGTGAGCATGTGGCCGCCAACCTGCTCGGGGAGGAGGCGCCGTACGAGAAGCGGCCCTTCTTCTTCTCCGACCAGTACGACCTGGGGTGTGAGTACCGCGGACTTGCTGATCCGACCCATGACCGGCTGGTGGTCAGGGGCGACCTGGCGGCGCGGGAGTACATCGCCTTCTGGCTCCGCGAGGGTGCCGTGGCGGCGGCGCTGAATGTGAACTCCTGGGACGACGGCGACGCCCTGCAGGACCTGGTGGACTCCGGCCGCAAGGTCGAACCCGACTCCCTGGTCAACGGCGCCCTCTCCTAGCTAGCGATCTGTCCCGCCCCCGTCCATGAAACCGGTCACAGACGACAGGTTTAGCTGGCAGATCTTGTCGTTTGTGACCGGTTTCGTCAGAAGGAGGGGACTCAGAAGAGCAGGGCCAGGCTGGGGTCACTCAGGATGCCGGCCAGGTTGGCGAGGAAGGTCGACCCCTGCGCGCCGTCGACCAGCCGGTGATCGAAGGAGATGGCCAGCGTGGTCACCCAGCGCGGCTCGATCCGCTCGTCCGCACCGCTGCCGACCACCCAGGGCCGCCGGGCGATCTGGCCGGCACACAGGATCCCCGCCTCACCCGGATTGAGGATCGGGGTGCCACCGTCCACCCCGAACACCCCGATGTTGGTGATCGTGAACGTGCCGCCGGACAGGTCGGCCGGCTGTGCCCGGCCCTCCCGGGCCAGCGCCACCAGGTCGTTGATCGCTGTCGCGAGCTCGGCCAGGCCGAGCCGGTCGGCACCCTTGATGTTCGGCACCACCAGCCCCCGCGGCGTGGCGGCGGCGATGCCGAGGTTGACCCCGTGCTTGATCACGATCTGCTGAGCCGCCTCGTCCCACTCCGAGTTCAGCTCCGGGGTCCGCTGCAACGCGAGGCAAACCGCCTTCGCGATGATCAACAGCGGGGATATCCGAACCTCGGCGAACTCCCGCCGGGCCCTGAGCCGGTCGAGCAGGGCCATGGTCGCCGACACGTCGCAGGTCACCCATTCGCTGACATGTGGCGCGGTGAAGGCCGAGGAGACCATGGCCTGCGCGGTGGACTTCCGTACGCCCTTGATCGGGATCCGGGTCTCCACCGGAGCCTCGTCTCCGGAAGCAGGCGCCGGGGCCGAGACCTCGACCGGCTGCTCCGCTTCCTCGTCGGCGGCGGTCACGTCCTCCCTGGTGATCACCCCGCCCGGGCCGCTGCCGCGTACGGTGGTCAGGTCGATCCCCAGGTCCTTGGCCAGTTTCCGCACCGGCGGCTTGGCCAGCACCGCGCCGCCGGCCACGACCGGCTCTGCCACCGTTGCTCCCGGGTCAGGCAGCGGCCCACCGACGGGCGTGCCCGGCGCAGGTTGCAACGGCTCACGGTGGTCAGCCCGCCGCGATACCGGGGCGTCGGTGGCGAAGGTTCCCGCAAGCTGCGCACGCGCCGGCTCGACCCCCTGGTCTGGCGTCGCCGAGAGCGCCTTCCGTGGCCGGCGACGGGCCTCGGTGGTCTTGGGGCCGTAGCCGACCAGTACGGCGACCCGGGTAGCCGTCTCCTCTTCGCTGTTGCCGCCGTCGCCGCCGGGCTCCGGCACATCCGGGACCAGATCCTCCTGCAGCGGTGACGGCTCGGTGCCCGCCGGCTCTGAATCCAGGCCGTCGTCGA
This sequence comes from Actinomycetota bacterium, assembly GCA_046765695.1. Lineage (GTDB taxonomy): Bacteria > Actinomycetota > Actinomycetes > Propionibacteriales > Propionibacteriaceae > Microlunatus. The sequence goes on from JBKPNA010000006.1 coordinate 9,039, forward strand.
TCGCGACGATCGGCGTGCCGACGTCGACGGTCTCGCCCTCGGCCACCAGCAGTTCGGACACGGTGCCGGCGTACGGGCTGGGCAGCTCGACCAGGGACTTGCTGGTCTCCACCTCGACCAGGATGTCGTTCAACTGGACCGTGTCGCCGACCCCGACCCGCCAGGTGACGATGTCCGCCTCGACCAGGCCCTCACCGGGGTCGGGCAGCCGGAACTCGCGGATCGCCATCGATCGCTTTCTTCCTCTCAGTACGCCAGTGCGCGGTCGACCGCGTCGAGCACCCGATCAAGATCAGGAAGATACTCCTCCTCCATCCGGCTGGGCGGGTACGGCAGGTCGAAACCGCCGACCCGAAGCACGGGGGACTCCAGGGAGTAGAAGCACTGCTCACTGATCCGGGCCGCCAGTTCGGCGCCCAGGCCGAGGTTGAGCGGCGCCTCGTGCACCACGACCACCCGGCCGGTGTGCTGCGCTGAGCGGGCGACCACCGTCATGTCGATCGGCGACAACGAGCGGAGGTCGATCACCTCCAGGTCATGACCGTCCTCGATCGCCGCCTCCGCCGCAGCCAGGCAGGTGCGCACCATCGGGCCGTAGGTGACAAGCGTCGCCGTGGAGCCCGGCCTGGCCACCCGGGCCGCGTGCAACGGCAACGGCGTCGCCGTCTCGTCGACCTCGGCCCGCTCGTGGTAGCGCCGCTTCGGCTCGAAGAAGATGATCGGGTCGTCGGAGGCCACCGCCTGCTGGATCATCCAGTAGGCGTCCACGGGATTGGAGCAGGCGACCACCTTGAGCCCGGCCGTGTGTGCGAAGTACGACTCCGGCGACTCGCTGTGGTGCTCCACCGCACCGATGCCGCCGCCGAACGGGATCCTGATCACCATCGGCATCTTGACGTAGCCGTTGCTGCGGAAGTGCATCTTGGCGACCTGGCTGACGATCTGGTCGAACGCGGGGTAGACGAACCCGTCGAACTGGATCTCGCACACCGGGCGGTAGCCGCGAATGGCCATCCCCACGGCGGTGCCGATGATGCCGGACTCGGCCAGCGGCGAGTCGATCACCCGGTGCTCGCCGAAGTCCTTCTGCAGTCCCTCGGTCACCCGGAAGACTCCGCCGAGCTTGCCGATGTCCTCTCCCGCGAGGACCACCTTGGGGTCTGCCTCCAGCGCCCGGCGGAGGCCGGCGTTGAGCGCCTTGGCGAGGGTCAGCGTGGTCATGACGCCCGTCCCGTGGCAGCCAGATCCTCGAACGTCGCCAGGTAGTCGGCGTACCCGCTCTGCTGCTCGGTCAGGTACGGGGTCTGGGTCGCGTAGACCCTGTCGAAGGAGTCGAGCAGGTTCGGCTGCGGCAGCGCCAGGCAGGCGGCGCGCAGGTTGCCGACCATGGTGTTCGCCTCGGCGTCGACCTCGGCGAAGAAGTCCTCGTCGGCTGCACCGTTCCTGCTGAGATAGGCGCGTACCCGCTCGATCGGGTCCTTCAGCCGCCAGTGCTCGAGCTCGTCGGCCAGCCGGTACTTGGTCGGGTCGTCGGAGGTGGTGTGCGCGCCCATCCGGTAGGTGTAGGCCTCGATCAGGGTCGGCCCGTTGCCCGACCGGGCCCGCTCCAGGGCGACCGTGGTCACCGCATGCACCGCGAGCACGTCGTTGCCGTCCACCCGTACGCCGGGGAACCCGAAACCGGCCGCGCGGCGGAACAGCGGGATCCGTGACTGCCGTTCGATCGGCTCGGAGATCGCCCACTGGTTGTTCTGGCAGAAGAAGACGATCGGGGCGTTGTACGAGCTGGCGAAGACGAACGACTCGTTGACGTCGCCCTGGCTGATCGCCCCGTCCCCGAAGTAGCCGATCACCGCGGTGTCGCGAGCAGGATTGCCGGTGCCCACGTCCCCGTCGCGTTCCACCCCCATCGCGTACCCGGTGGCGTGCAGCGCCTGGGCCCCGATCACGATCGTGTACTGGTGGAAGCCGTGCTGCGGAGAGTCCCAGGAACCCAGGTCCACCCCGCGGTAGAGGGCCAGCAGGCGCAGCGGGTCGACGCCGCGGCACCAGGCCACGCCGTGCTCGCGGTAAGTGGGAAACGCGTAGTCCTGCGCCCGGAGCGCCCGGCCGGAACCGATCTGAGCAGCCTCCTGGCCGAGGCACGACGGCCAGATCCCGAGCTCGCCCTGCCGCTGCAGCGCAATGGCCTCGGCGTCGATCCGCCGGGTCAGCACCATGTCGGCCAGAAAGCCGCGAATCTGCTCGTCATCGCCGGTGAAGGCGTACTCGGGATGCTCAACCCGCTCACCCTCGGGGGTGAGCAGCTGAATAAGGTCTACGTCTCCGTCCGACCCGCTGGCGTCGGTCACTCGGTGATTCCTCTCTCGGATCCGCGGGCTCGGGGTGTCCCCCGGGAATTGACACAGCGCCCCGGATGGGCCCAAAGCTACCGCGATGCCGGACGGGGCGGGAAAACAAGTTGCATGTCCTAGGACTGACGACCGATAGTTGCCGAGGCTCCGTCCACCCGGACGTGAGATGACCCATGAGCGAAGGGAGGCGGACGGTGTTTCCCACGGCCTGCGGGCTGCCCTCAGTCCGCCCCTCCTTCGACGTTGGAGCTCATCTCAATCATGTCCGAACACTCCCCTGCCTCACGGGACTTCTCCTTCTCCTTCGTACCCGCTGCTGACGACCTACCCGAGGGTCAGCGCTGGTCCACCAGGGACGACATCGGGGTCACCGCCGGCCCGCAGCCCTGGCCCGACTGGGTGATCACCGAGAGCGCGGCCGTCGACACCGAGCTCGGCATCCTGAAGACCGGCAAGGAGGCCGATGTCTGCCTGCTGGAACGGGCCACGGAGTCCCGTTCGAGCCTGCTGGCGGCCAAGCGGTACCGCGGTCAGGACCATCGGCTGTTCCACCGCGACGCCGGCTACACCGAAGGTCGCGCACTGCGGAAGTCCCGCGACAGGCGTGCGGTTGCCAAGGGCACCCCGTGGGGGCGTACGGTGCAGGCCGGACAGTGGGCTCGTGCGGAGTTCGGCTACCTGGCCGACCTGTGGTCTGCGGGCCTGCCAGTGCCCTATCCCGTGCAGCTGGACGGAACCGAGATCCTGATGGAGCTCATCATCCAGGCCGACGGGACTGCCGCTCCGCGACTGGCTCAGACGCGACCCGAGCAGGAACTGCTGAAGCGGTACTGGGACCAGCTGACCGAGGCGATGCGGGTGATGGCCGGGCTCGGCCTGGCGCACGGGGACTTGTCGGCATTCAATCTCCTGGCCACCGAGGACCGCGTGGTGTTGATCGACCTGCCGCAGGCCGTGGACATCGTCGGCAACCCGCGAGGGATCGACTTCCTGGCTCGGGACTGCCGCAACGTGGCGAACTGGTTCCGGGGCCGGGGCCTCGATGTCGACGGTGACGAGCTGCTGGCTGATCTGGTGGCGTACGCCTGGTGAGCCTCAGCCGTTGGCGGCGGCTCGCTTCCGGGCCCGGTACGCGGCCACGTTGGTCCGGTTGCCGCAGTTGCCGGTGTCGCAGAACCGCTTGGAGGAGTTGCGGGACAGGTCGACCAGCACGTCGGCGCAGTCGTCGGCGGCGCAGATCCGTAGCCGGCCCAGCGCGTCCTCGCGGATCAGGTCCAGCACCGCCATTGCCGCGTCCGCGCCCATCCGGTCCGCCAGTGGGGCATCGGGCGGGGTCACGTGCAGGTGCCAGTCCCACTCGTCGTGCTTCGTCAGGTACGGGCGGGCGTTCGCTTCGGCGAGGATCGCGTTCACGATGGCGGCCGCCTCGTCCCGGTCCGTCCCGGTCCAGAGCGCGCGCAACCGGCTGCGCAGCCGGCGCACCTGTGCCAGCTCCTCCTCGGTGCCTCGGTGGACACCGGAGTAGGGATACTTGGCCAGAAACGCGTCCAGCCCGGCTGGCGTTTCCAGCTCATCCACCCCGCCGCTCAGCGTGTTGACCAGGGCCGCCGCCTCGGTCAACGAGACTTGGGTGTCATGAGCAAAAACCATATTGACTCCTGACAGCCTTTCCTACTAGTGTCACTAGTGTAAATCCGTTTTGGTCATGACAGGGGTCGCGGCATGGGACTGGTCTTCGCGTTGATCTCGGCGGCCGCCTTCGGGCTGTCCGGCTCCCTCGCGCGTTCGCTGCTGGACCTCGGCTGGTCGCCCGCCGCGGTGGTCGCGGTGCGCGTGGGCGGGGCGTTCGTTGTGCTGCTGGTCCCGTGCCTGGTCCTGCTCCGCCGGATCGGCCGGCCCACTCCTCGCCAGTCGAGGAAGCTCCTGGCATACGGCGTGGTCGCCGTTGCGGTGGCGCAGCTGTGCTACTTCAGCGCGGTACAGTACCTCTCCGTCGGGGTCGCCCTGCTGCTGGAGTACCTCGCCCCGGTGCTGCTGATCGGCTACTTCTGGCTGCGCGACCGGCGGCGCCCCACCGTAGCGGTACTGGTCGGCGCAGCGCTGTCGTTGGCCGGCCTGGTCTTCGTGCTCGATGTCATTCATGGAGTCACCCTCAACCCCGTCGGGATTGCCTGGGGACTCGGCGCCGCCGTCTGTCTGTCGGCCTACTTCCTGATGAGTGAGGACGCCGGCCACGACCCGGTCCATCCGCTGCTGTTGACCACTGCCGGTACCGGCGTGGGTGGCATCGTCATCCTGGCCGTTGCGGCAACCGGATTCGTGCCACTGTCCGTGCATGCCGGCACCACGAGCCTGGCCGGCACGCCGGTCGCCTGGTGGCTGCCCGTCTCCTTGCTGATCACAGTGAGTGCGGTCCTCGCCTACCTGACCGGGATCGCCGGCGTACGGCGGCTGGGCAGCTCGGTCGGGTCCTTCGTCTCGCTGTCCGAGGTGATCTTCGCGGTGGCGTTCGCCGTCGTGCTGCTGGCCCAGCGCCCCGCGGCTGCCCAGCTCTTCGGGGGCGTCCTGGTCCTGGCGGGCATCGCGGTGGTGCAGGTGTCATCGGTTCGGGAAGGCCGGGAGACCGCGCGCCCTGACGCCGCGCGGGCGGCGGAGCCCTCGACTATCCCCGGCCGAAGTCGGTGACGAGCCAGACCTTGCCGTGTACGGGGTCGTCGAGAACGTCCACGCCGACGTCTGTGAAACTGCTGCTCAAGATGTTGCGCCGGTGACCGTCGTTCGGAGCCGTCTCGTTGTACATCGCCTGCTCCAGGGCCAGTACGCCCGCCTGTGACCGGTTGCTGTTGTAGGCGATGTTCTCCCCCACCGAGCTCCAGCTGTAACCGGCGGCGCTGATC
>JBKPNA010000007.1:0-3598 GCA_046765695.1 Actinomycetota bacterium
GGTCCGGGTCGATCCGGCCGAGGATCTGGTCGGTGAGATCCGCCGCGGCGCGGTCGAACAACTCCAGCTCCGTGTCGTACGCGAATCGCAAGGTGATCTGCAACAACCCGGCGACCCCGTGGCAGAACGTCGGCGAGTCGATGCCCCGGTCTTCCGGGGCACGGCGGTAGACGCCGGCCATCGCCTCGACAGCCAGGTCACACAACGATTGGTCGGCCAGCGCCTGACCGGCGAGATACAGCGCCCGCGCGACGCCTGGCGTGCCATAGCACCAGGCATCGCGGCTGCGCTCGCCGTCGTCGACTGGGACGAGGTGCTCGCCGGCGCGTTTCAGGGGTACCACCGTGGGCCAGCCGGGACCGTCGTCGGTGCGGTAGTGGTGCTCGACCAGCCAGTTCGCGAGCCGCCGAACGGCGGGCTCGAGGTCGTCCGCGTCGTACCCGGACAGCCGCGTCAGTGCCAGCGCCGCGAGCGGCCCCGGAATGCCATGGGCGAGCCCGCAATTGAGGTTCCCGTCCGGGTACTGCCGCATCTGCCGCTCGTCGTGCAGCAGCTGGACGGGGGTGTGCCACGCCGGTAGCTCGTCGTCGGCCAGGGCGAGCCGGCAGAGCGCTCGTACCAGGAACGGCAGTGCCGGAGGCGTTCGCTGTCCTGGCGCCGCGGGCAGCAGCGAGAGGACGACTCCGCTCAATCCCGAGATCAGATCGAACGTCGAGACTGCAGTCCCGGATCGTCCGTGGACCTTCATCGCCAGCCCGAGACTCCCCTCCGCGACCAACCCGTCCAGCGTCGCCTGCACAGCCTCCCGGCGGTCACCATCCGGCAGCCGACGCCCGGTGAACGCCATGCCGCTGGTGCCACTGACAACGCCGAGCGGCATTGGGACGGGGGCGTGGAGTGCGCCGACGGCGCGGTCGAAGTAGTCGGCGGCGACCGAGTTCCAGTTGTCCTCGGGAAACGCCCGCGCCAGCACCGACGCGAGCAGGGCTTGGCCGGCATCGCCTTGCGCCACCGCCATCGGATCCCAGTGCACCGATCCGGGGTACTCCGTTTGGGACGAGGCAAGCTGGACGGCACGGTCGACGAGTCGTGGGTCGCCGACCCGGGAGGCGATCAGCCGAACGGCCTCGAGGGCCCTCGCCTGCTGAGATCCGCGCAGCCGCGGCGCCCAGGTCCGAGGCTGCGCGGCAGTCCCAGCCGCTTCAGAAAGGCTCACACCCTGCCCGGCAGGTGAAGCAATGGGTCTGGGCGCAGGTCTGGCAGCTGAAATCGGTGCAGTCACGGCAGGTCCGGCATGTGGCCTGGCCCGCGCAGGTGCGGCAGGTGGCCTGTCCGCAGGTCTGGCAGGTTGCTTGCCCGCACGTCTGGCATGTTGCTTGCCCGCAGGTCTGGCAGGTGGCCTGTCCGCAGGTCTGGCAGGTGCCCTGCCAGCACGTCTGGCACGTGTTGCGGCAGGTTGCCTGACCGCAGGTGTTGCAGGTCACATCAAACTGGGTGTCGCAGTCGTTCTGCACACTGGGGCACAGGCAGGTGGCCGGCTTGCACACCGTTCCCCAGCCGGTCGGGCACTCGTTGTCGCTGCCGCAGCCGACATCGGTCTCGCAGGGACCACCGAAGCTCGGCCCCGGGCACTCGGCCTCCCACGTCTCCGGCTCGAGGCCGACCCGCCGGATCATCATCCGCCCGCGGCGTACGTCGAGGTCGAATGGGTCGGTTACGCCCACCCGGCTGTGCACGTAGTCGATCCGGGCATCCCGCCGCAGGCTGACCCGGGTCGCGTCCAGGCCGCGGAACGGAGGCTGGTCGGCCGGGACAGTGACGACGGCGACGACGTCGGCCTCGCGGAACTCCGCGTAGTAGTCGAGCCGGGTCGTGAAGTAGAGCCGGCGCCTGCCCTCGCGGTCGCTGTCGCCCAGCAGGCCGGTCAGATCGAGCGTGGCCGGAGGTGCCTCGCTCGGGTCTGGCAGCCGGGCCAGTACGAACGGGTCGGCCGGCCGGCCGCTGATACCGCCGTAATCGGCACTCGAATCCGCATCGTCTTCGGCCATGCCGAACCCCCTGACGCGCCGAGGACCAGCGACAATGCTTTTGGCCCTCATTCGTCAGATTGGCACTGGCGGGCGGGAGGTGCAGTATCTCCCGCGACGGTTTTTTTGGGACGCGACCTCTCGCTCCCGCCGTTTCTCCGCACAAGGCCACATCTGGCAGCCCAAACCCCCAGATTCGCCGCCGTCTCTCCGCAGAACGCCACATCCGTCACACAGTCAGCGGCCGCTCGCCAGCACGTGATCGGCGAAGTCGGCTATCAGCCGCGCCAGCTGGTCCGGGTCTCGCACGGCTGCCTAGAGTGCGGGCCACCGCGAGGACGTCTTCGACCTCGCGGGCGTACGCAGTGGACGGGTCAGCGGGGAGCTCCAGCCGGTAGAGCCGTCGCCGGATGCGGATGACCCGGAAGCGATCGACCAGGCGGGCGGCCACCTTGGCCCACGCCGACTCGTCGCTCAGCCCACCATGCAGGACGAGGATGACGCTGCCGGAGCCCTCATCGACGGTGATGACCTCGGTCCCGTCGGCCGACTGCACCATGGCCATCCGCTCAGACCTCCAGAATCTGCACCGTTTCCTTCAGTCTGCACCGGTTGCAGGCGGTGCAGTCCGAAGCAAAGGGTGCAGATCCTCCGGGGTGGTCGCCTCTGCAAGACTCGTCCTGTGGACGAGGCCGAATTGCGGCGCCGCTTCGCGTCCAGCCCGGTTGCACGTCTTGCCACCGTGCGGCCGGATGGCCGGCCGCATATCGTGCCGGTGGTCTTCGCCCTGACCGGCGGCATGATCTTTACCGCCGTCGACGCCAAGCCCAAGAGAACCACCCGGCTGCAGCGCCTGGTCAATGTCGAACTCGAGCCACGGTGCTCGCTCCTCGTCGACCACTACGCCGACGACTGGTCCACGCTGTGGTGGGTACGTGCCGACGGCGAGGCCGCGGTGGTCGATCCCGCAGCCGCAGCCGAGGGCTTGGCGGCATTGGTGGACCGCCACACCCAGTACCGGGAACAGCCACCGGCCGGGCCGTTGTTAGCAGTACGCGTCACCCGATGGAGCGGTTGGTTCGCAGAGACCGAAAGGTTGTGAGCATGGAGATTGGCATCGGCATCCCCAACAGCGTGCCCGGCACCACCGGCACCCAGCTGCTGGAGTGGGCGCGGCGGGCCGAGCGGGCCGGCTTCTCGAGCATGGGCACGATCGGAGCGGTGTCCTATCCGACCTATGAGGAGCTCACCGTGTTCGCCGCGGCGGGCGCGGTAACCCAACGCATCCGCTTCGTGTCCAATGTGCTGATCGCTCCCGCAAGGTCCGCCGCCGAGCTGGCCAAGCAGGCCGCGACCGTGCAGCAGATCACCAACGGGCGGCTCACCCTGGGCCTCGGCGTGGGCTGGCGCGAGGGCGACTACCTGCTCACCGGCCGGGACTTCCATACCAGGGGACGCGACTTCGATGCCCAGCTCGCCGCCCTGCACCGCGCCTGGCAAGGCCAGCCGGTGATGGACGGCACCCGACCGCCGGCCCCCGATCCCGGGCCGACGGGTGTGCCGCTGCTGTT
>JBKPNA010000008.1:0-4689 GCA_046765695.1 Actinomycetota bacterium
TCAACCAGATCAAGCAACAGCACCCGACCGGCGCGATCTTGATCGTCGGGCACAGCGACAACCTGCAGGGGATCGTCCAGGAGCTCTGCCGCTGCCGGATCGGCCCCATACCCGATAGCGACTACGCCACCCGGTACCAGATCGTCCTCCGGCCCGACAGCAGCGTGCTCGCCGTGCAGCGCGACGCAGGTTACTGATCAAGCCGAGCATGCAGCAGCGCCTGCTCGGCCGGGTTGTCGGTCATGGCAAGGGCTCGCTCGTTCGCCAACCGCGCCCCCGCGTGATCACCCAGCCGATCCAGCAGCTGGGCCCGGGTCGCGTGGAACAGGTGATAGCCGTCCAACCGGTCCACCATGTCGTCGACGGCGGCCAGCGCGACCTTCGGGCCACACACATGGCTCATGGCGATCGCCTGGTTCAGCCTGATCACCGGCGAGGCGTCCAGCTGGACGAGCATGTCGTACAGCACGACGATCTGCAGCCAGTCCGTCTGCTGCCAGGTCGCGGCGCTGGCGTGACAGCCCGCCAAGGCGGCTTGCAGCTGATAGCGGCCGCGATGGCGCAGTGAGGCCGCCTTCGCCAGATACCCGTCGGCGCGGGTGATCGCCACCGCGTCCCAGCGCGTCCGGTCCTGGTTCTCCAGCAGCACCAGCTGCCCGTGCTCGTCGAACCGCGCCGGCGTACGGGAGGAAAGAAAGGTCAGCAGGGCCAGCAGTCCCCACGCCTCCGCCTGCTCCGGCAGTGCCCGGGCGATCAGCTCGGCCAGCCAGACCGCGTCCTCGGTCAGTTCCCGGCCAGCAGGGGAGGGGTCGAGATAGCCGGCGTTGTAGCTGAGGTAGACCACCGTGAGCACGTCGTCCAGCCGCGCCGCGAGGTCATCCGGCCCAGGGATGACGAACGGCACGCCGGCTTGGGTGATCTTGCGCTTGGCCCGGACCAGCCGCTGGGCCATCGTCGGTTCGGGCACCAGGAACGCCCGGGCGATCTGCGGCGTCGACATGCCGACCACAGCCCGCAGGGTCAACGCCAACCGCGCCTCGACGCTCAGCGCGGGGTGGCAGCAGCCGAACAGCATCGGCAGCCGCTCGTCGCCCGGACGCTCCGCCACCGAGTGCGCCAGCGTCGGATCCTCGGCCAGTTCGTCGGCGAGCCGCGACTCGCGGGTACGCCGGCGCAGCAGGTCGATCGCCCGACGCCGGGCGGTCACGGCGAGCCAGCCCGCTGGATTCGGGGGTACGCCGTCGCGCCGCCAGGTCTGCAGTGCGACGGCCACCGCCTCCTGCACCGCCTCCTCGGCCACGTCGAAGTCACCGAGGCGGCGGTGCAGCTGGGCGACGATCAGCCCGGCCTCACGCCGGACGAGCCTGGCGAGGACCGCGTCCTCGGCCAACGGCCCCTCGACCGGCAGCGAGGCCATGGCTCAGCCCTGCAGGACTTCCTCGCCCCGCGGGGCCTGCTCGCCGGACGAGGCGTCCTCGAACTGGCTGTAGTCCTCAACCATCGGCCGGATCTCGACAGTGACTCCCGGCTGTCCGAGGGCCGGCCACTCCTTGACGATCGCGATCGCGGCGTCCAAGTCGGGGACGTCGATCACGCTGAACCCGCCGATGCTCTCCTTGGCCTCGGAGAACGGCCCGTCCACGACGACGACCTCTCCGTTGTCGCCGGTCTTGACCGACGTGGCCGTCTCCGGGCCCTTCAGCTCGGCGCCCGAGTCGGTCATCACCGATGCGTGCTTCTGAAACCATCCGTAGATGGCGGCGTAGGTCTGCTCCCACTGCTCCGGCGGCAGGTCGGCGGCAAGATCGGGGCGACTGGTGTACATGAGCACGTACTTCATGCGTTACTCCTTGGGTCGAGAGGATTCTGACACCTCTCCACGTACGGGACGTGTGGAAATCGACAGCCCTGGCGGACCTTTTCGCGACTGGTTCTCCCGGGAGCTCGTGGCAGACTATTCCACCGTGACGGGCCGGACCAGGGGAGCGAGGCGACCGTGACAGCACCCAGTCGCGAGCGGGACCGTGTCTTCGAGCCGGTCTACCACCACTACGGGCCGCATCGCGCCGGTCTGCCACCGTTGATCCCCTATTTTCGCGAGCTATGGCACCGCCGTGCCTTCGCCGCCGAGATGAGCAAGGCCGTCATGCGGGGGGCCAACACCTCGACGTTCTTCGGCCAGCTCTGGCTGGTCCTCAACCCGCTGCTGCTGGCCGCCGTCTACTACCTGCTGGTCACGGTCATCCGAGGCAAGCATGATCCCGTCTACTTCACGCATTTGTGCCTGAACCTGTTCGCTTTCAACCTGGTCTCCACGGCCATCACCAGCGGTGCCACCTCGGTGACCAGCTCCGGCAAGCTGCTGATGAACACGCCGTTCCCCCGGCTGCTCATCCCGCTGTCCGCCGTACGCACCGCCTTCTTCCGGTTCCTGCCCACCGTGCCGGTCTACTTCGTCTTCCACCTCATCTTTCTGACCGACGTGTGGCACCCCAAGATGCTGCTGTCGCTGTACTTCCTCGGCACCATGGTGCTGTTCGGGATGGGCTGCGCCGCCTTCTTCTCCGCACTGCAGGTCTATTTCCGGGACACGTCGAGCTTCCTGCCTTTCTTCGTCAGGATCTGGATGTACCTGTCGCCCGTGCTGTGGAAGCCAGAGTCGATCAGTTACCTGCAGTCGCACACCCTGCTGACCCTGATGCAGCTGAACCCGATGTACTCGATGCTGGGCGGCTACACCGAACTGTTGCAGCGGTCCGGTTTCCCTCCCTTATATATGTGGCTGACCGCCGCGGCTTGGGCGGTCGTGGTGGCGGCGATCGGGTTCTTGTTCTTCATCTCCCGGGAGCGTGAGTTCACTGTCCGTCTCGTCTAACGGCAGCAGCCCGCTAGCCGTCAGGGTGGACGACCTCTCGATCACCTACCGCACGACGTTCGAGCGCAAGCCGACGTTGAAGCAGGCACTGGTTCGGTTCGGCCGGGGGCAGCGTGCCGTACGCGAGGTGGAGGCGCTCAAGCATGTCTCCTTCGAGGTGCGCAACGGCAGCGCGATGGGCATCATCGGTGCCAACGGAGCCGGCAAGTCGACGCTGATGCGGGCCATGGCCGGCATCCTGCCTCCGACCAGCGGATCGATCGAGGTCTGGGGCAAGGCCAGCACTCTGCTCGCACTAGGTGTGGGGTTCAACCAGAGCCTGTCCGGGCGGGAGAACATCATCCTCGGCGGCCTGGCCTCCGGGCTGTCCCGGCGCGAGGTCGAGGAACGGGCGAACGAGGTGGCCGAGTGGACCGAGCTCGGCGACTTCATCGACATGCCGATGCGCACGTACTCCTCCGGCATGTCCGCCCGGCTGGGCTTCTCCGTCGCCGTGCACATGAAGCCGGACATCTTGATGATCGACGAGGCGCTGTCCACCGGTGACGCACACTTCCGGGAGAAGGCCAACGCCAAGATGGCGGAGCTGCGGGAGAGCGCTCGGGCCATGTTCCTGGTCAGTCACGGTCTGGGCAGCATCAAGGAGATGTGCAGCGAGGCGATCTGGCTGGATCACGGCACCTTGATGATGCGTGGCGAACCCGAGGAGGTGGTGACCGCCTACATGAAGTTCGTCAAGGTCAAGAAGTCCGATGCCTCCATGGAAGACATGTGAGGAGTTGGTGTGGGGGTTCCCCCACACCTTTCAGGCTTGCGCCAGCACTCGCTCCAAGAACCAGCTCAGGTCCCCGGTCTCCCCGTCACGACCGCCCTTGCCGATGTGCAGCGGCGGCTGGGAGGCCTTCAATTGCACTCCGCGTAGCCGCTCCTTCCAACCACCGGGCACGGTGAGAATGTAGAAGGCGCCGTCCTCGCCGATGGCCAGGCTCTGGTTCTTCCGCAGATACCAGCCGGTCTTGTCGGTCTTGACCGACGGCCCGGAGTAAAGGGTCGCTCGCAGGGGCACCGGAGCAAGGCCCCGAGCCTTTGCCTGAGCGACGAAAGCGTCGATCAGGATCTGCGCCTGAGCGGACTCACCACGTTCAGCAGCCGCCGCCAATTCGGCCCGCCGGGCCGCTTCCTCGGCGCGAGACATGTTCCGATCGTAGCCCGAGGTGCCGTGTCGACACATAGACTGCCGAGAGCCCTGCGACCAGCGCAGGGGGCTTTGCTGTTGTCCAGACCCAGGATGCCGATGACCGACACGTCCACGCCACCGCCGCCCACCGAGGGCCTCCCCAGACGGGCCGAACGGCGCCGCCGGACGTGGCCATGGGTGCTGATCGCGGTCGCCACGGTCATCGTCGTGTTCCTCGGCGCCTTGGTGGTGTACCTGGCGAGCATCGACCGGACCATCACCAGCAACATCAATCGCGGTGTCGACCTGCCCAGCGACGAGCCGTCGGCGGCGACCGGTCAGTCCCCTCGCCCGACGAAAGAGCCGCAGGAGCAGGGCACGCTCAACTACGTACTGCTCGGCTCGGACAGCCGCGATCCCGAGAACGCGGGCGCCGGCCGCAGCGACACGATCATGATCGTCCATCTCAACGCCAAGCGGAACCAGGCCTACATCATCTCCTTCCCCCGTGACATGTACGTCAACATCCCGGGCTACGGCAAGAACAAGATCAACGCCGCGTACCGGTTCGGCGGTGCACCGCTGACCGTACGCACCCTGGAGGACCTGACCGGAGCCCGGATGGACCACGTGGCAC
>JBKPNA010000009.1:0-11257 GCA_046765695.1 Actinomycetota bacterium
GCGTCGCAGTGGGGATCGATGCCGACCTTGCTGACCAGGTGGGTCACCGTGCCCTCGACGTCCGCCTCCACCCACGCGGCTCGGTGATCGAGGCCGAGGTGCGGCAGACCCGGCAGGAACACGCATCCGGACGCCACGTCATAGTCCGGCACCGAGGGCAGCGTGCTCGACGGCGGGTGCAACACGATCAAACCCGGTGGGTGGTACGCCGCGAACTGGCCCGGCTGCAGCGGTTTGTCTCCCATCAGCTGGCCCTCCTTGACCACCAGGCCGACGGCGCCGGGCTGCGGCTGCTCCGGCAGCTCCTCGCGGACCCGGAAGACGGTGCTCACCGGCAGCAGCCCGGGAACCGCTGCCATCTGGACGGCAAGGACGAGGAACTTGGCCCACTCGACGGTGTCGTTCGGCCACCGTCCGATCAGCATGAACCCGTACAGCGACCCCTCCGACTGCAGCGGAGCAACCTCGATCGATGGCCGAAAGCCAGTCATGATGACCTCCCCTCGCGCCCCTGACCGACGGGTGTAGTTGATCACCCACGGGTGGCTCCATGGTGCCGCGTACACCGATTAGCAGACAAGGGCGTAGGAGTGCCAGTCCCGCGCTGCAGCAAGATCGATACGCAGCCGTGACCAGTCAGGGGGTTGATCTTGCAACCGGCAGCCGGATCACCGCGGCCAGCCGCCACGGCGGGTCGGCGTCGCTCAGCGACACCTCACCACCGGCGCGGTGGACCAGCTCCCGGACGATGGGCAGGCCGAGCCCCGAGCCGCCCACGTCCCGGGTCCTGGCGTCGTCCAGCCGGGTAAACCGTTCGAAGACCCGCTCCCGGTCGCCTTCGGGCACCCCAGGGCCGTCGTCGCGGACCACGAGCAAGACCGCGTCACCATCCAGGCTCGAGCCCAGCTGAACCCGGGAGGTCGCATGCCGTACGGCGTTGGTCACCAGGTTGTCCACCGCGCGGCGCAGCTCGCCGGCGTCGGCCATGACGATCACATCCGGACCAGCGGCGACAGTGACCGGTACCCGCTGCCCGGCGTACGCCGCGGCCACGTCGGCGAGCAGCGCGCGGCAGTCCACCGGGCCGGGGCGGGTCGGCTGCCGGGTGTCGGCGTCGGCCCGGGCGAGGAGCAGCAGGTCTTCGACGAGCCGGGACAGCCGGTTCAGGTCGGGCAGCAGCTCTTGGGGAAGGCTGCCGCCCTCCCCCAGCCGGTCCGCCACCTCGAGCTGGGCCCGCATGCTGGCCAGCGGGCTGCGCAGCTCGTGTGCGGCGTCGGCGACAAACAGCCGCTGCCGCTCCCTGGCCGCGGCCAGCCGGTCGAGCATCCCGTTCAAGGTGACGGCCAACGCCCGGATCTCATCGGCGGCCGGCGGCACGGGAAGCCGCTCCTGCTCGGAGTCCCCGCTGCCCGCCCGAAGGGTGCTGATCTGCTCGGCGCCCGCCCGGAGCTGCTCGACCGGCCGCAGCGCCCAGCCGATCACCCGGTAGGCGATCGCGGCCAGCACCGCGAGCAGCACCGGAAAGGTGATCAACAACGCGTTCCGCAGCGCTGCCCGGATGGTCAGCACATCCCCGAACGGCACGGCGGCGATCACCGCCAGCGGGTCGCCCGCGGGTCCGGCCGAGACGACCCGGACGCGCAGCGGCTCGTCGATGCCCAGCCGCACACCGTCGATGACCAGGGCCTCGCCCGCCAGGGCGCGCGTCAGCTCCTCCGGGGTGAGCAACGGGGTCAGCCGGTCGGCCGTGGCGGAGCCCGCGACCACCCGCTGCCCGGAGTCGACCACCTGGATCACCTGGGTGCCGGAGACCGGCACCGTGCTGGGCAGCCGGTCCTCGTTGACCAGAGCGGCCACGTCCTGGGCGCTGGCCAGCGCCTCGTTGTCCAGCGTGCGGTTCATCGAGGCGGTGAGGGCGGTGTAGAAGGCCAGCCCACCGAGAATCAGCGCGACGGCCACCCCGATCAAGCCGATGATCATCAGGCGGGCCCGCAGGCTGAGCTGCCAGAACCGGTTCACGTGCGCAGCCGGTAGCCGACTCCGCGTACGGTGCTCAGCCGGTCGGCGCCGATCTTGCGCCGCAGGTAGCCGGCGTACACCTCGACCGTGTTGAGAGTGACATCGGCGGCGCTGTCCCAGACATGGTCGATCAGCTCGATCTTGGCCACCACCCGTCCGGCGTTGCGGATCAGGTACTCCAGCATGGCGAACTCCCGCGGTGTCAGCTCGGTCAGCTCGCCGGCCACCCGCACCTCCCGGGTCGCGGGGTCCAGGCTCAGCTCGCCCGCGGTGAGCACAGCCGGACGGGCCACCGCGCCGCGGCGCAGCAGCGCCCGGATTCGCGCGACCAGCACGACGAACGAGAACGGCTTGGTGAGGTAGTCGTCCGCCCCGTCGTCCAGGGCGTCGGCCTGGTCGTACTCGCCGTCCTTCGCCGACAGCATCAGCACCGGCACCCAGTTGTCGGCTGCCCGCAGCCGGCGTACCACCTCGTACCCGGAGATCCCGGGCAGCATGACGTCCAGTACAACCGCGTCGAAGTCACCACCCTGGGCCAACGCGAGTCCGGTCACGCCGTCGCCTGCGCTCTCGGTGACGAAGCCCTCGGCCGCCAGCCCGCGGCGCAGTGCCGTCACCATGCGCTCCTCGTCGTCGACCAGGAGTACGCGCATGAGGCAAGTATCAACTCAGCGGATACTCAGGGTGGCCGAGCAACACTGACGCCATGCGGATCTTCACGTCGCGGCCGGCGCTGCGCTGGCTCACCCCCCTGGCGTTCCTGGTGACTATCACCGGCACCGTGCTGGTGGCGACGACTGCTACTGCCGAGCGGAAGCTGCCACCGCGATCCGCCGAGCAACTGCTGGTCGATGTCCAGAACGCCCGGGTTGACGGGCTGTCCGGCACGGTGATCCAGCGGGCCAACCTCGGCATCCCCGAAATCCCTGGAACCAGCGGCCGGGACAGCTCCGAGTTCGGTTCGCTGGTCTCCGGCACCCATACCCTGCGGGTCCGCTTCTCCGAGCCGGACAAAGCCCGGCTCGCCGTGCTGGGTACCTACGGTGAGACCGACCTGATCGCCAACGGCAAGGACATGTGGCTCTGGTCGAGCCGGAGCCGCGAGGCGACCCACCGCACGATCACCCCGGGCGACCACCAGCCCGGCAACCCGCGCCCCGGAGATCTGCCACGTACGCCGGACGAGGCGGCCAAGCAGGTGCTGGCGGCGCTCAAGCCCACCACCAAGGTGACCACCGACAGCGCGGTGACCGTTGCGGGCCGGGAGGCGTACGAGCTGGTGCTCGACCCCAGCGACAATGCCACGTTGATCAGCCAGATCCGGCTGGCCATCGACGGTGACACCAAGATGCCGCTGCGGGTGCAGGTCTACGGCGCCAACGACACCTTGGTCTTCGAGGTCGGCTACACCCGGGTGAAGTTCACCCGTCCGGAGAACCGCGAGTTCACCTTCACCCCGCCGCCTGGCACCAAGGTGACCGAGGAGGGAACGATTGCAGCCAAACGTACGCCGGACATGAAGTCCCGCGAGCAGGTGCGCAAGGATGCTCAGCAGGCCCGCGACCAGGTCAAGATCGTGGGATCGGGCTGGAGCACCGTCGCCGTACGGAAGATCCCGGGCGATGCGAGGGCCGGCGCGCCGCCGGAGCTGCAGGCGTTCGTCAGCAAGCTGCAGCGGGTCTCCGGCGCCTGGGGTTCGGGACGGCTGCTGGCCGGCAACGCCTTCTCGGCGGTGCTGACCGATGACGGCCGGATGGCGATCGGCGCCGTCAAGCCGGAAACGCTGTACCAGGCGCTTGGCTGATCTCCCCGGGCCCGTGGCGGATGATGGTGACGTGAGCGACGCGCCCGTCTCCACCACCGGACTCAGCAAGCGGTTCCGGCGGCAGGTGGTCGTCGACTCGATCGATCTGGAGGTGCCCGAGGGAGCTGTGTACGGCTTCCTCGGGCCGAACGGGTCCGGGAAGACCACCACCATCCGGATGCTGCTCGGCCTGATCTCGGCCACGGCCGGTGACATCCGGCTGCTGGGCCACAAGATGCCGGCTGGCGGTGCCACGGTGCTCCCCCGGGTGGGCTCACTGGTCGAGGGCCCCGCCTTCCACCCCTATCTCTCCGGCCGTGCCAACCTGACCCGGCTGGATGCCGCCGACCGGACCAGCGACCCGCGCACCTCGGGGGCGCGGGTCGCTGCCGCCCTGGACCGGGTCGGCCTGCTGGCCGCCGCCGAGAAGCGCTACCGGGCGTACTCGCTCGGCATGCGGCAGCGCCTGGCGATCGCCAGCGCCCTGCTGATGCCGCGGTCCCTCCTGGTGCTGGACGAGCCGACCAACGGACTGGATCCACAGGGCACGCGGGAGGTGCGGCACCTGATCGGCGACCTGGCCGGCGAGGGCGTCACCGTGCTGGTCTCGAGCCACCTGCTGGCCGAGGTGGACCAGATGTGCAGCCATGTCGGGGTCATGTTCGAGGGTCGGCTGGTCGCCCAGGGCTCGATGGGTGAGCTGCGGGCCTCGACGGTGAAGACCGTACGGGTCGACACCGACCGGACCGAGGATGCGGCCCGGGTGCTGCGCGAGCTCTCCCTCAGCCAGGTGACCATCGGTGCCGGCTTCGTCACCGCCGCACTGGGAGAGGTGGCGGTGGAGAAGATCGTGCCGAACCTGGTGAACGACGGCGTGCCGGTGCTCGGGTTCGCCGTGCAGCAGCCCAGCCTGGAGGACGTCTTCGTCTCCCTGACCGGGGAGGGCTTCGATGTCAGCGGCTGAGCTGATGAGGGTCGGCGACCTGCCTGCGACCAGACCACGAGCCCGGCTCTCTGGGCGGTTCCTCTTCTCGGAGCTGGGCATCATCTTCGGCCGCCGCCGCAATCTGGCCGGGATGGGAGTGCTGGCCGTTGTGCCGATCATCCTCGCCACCGCGATCCGGGTGGAATCGGGCGCCGCGGGGCCAGGAGCCGACTTCATCATCGGGATCACCGGAAACGGCCTGTTCATCGCCTTCGCCGCGCTGATCTTGGAGCTGCCGCTGTTCCTGCCGTTGGCAGTCAGCGCCATCTCCGGGGATGCGGTGGCCGGCGAGGCCAACCTCGGCACGCTGCGCTATCTGCTCACCATCCCGGCCGGACGGCTCCGGCTGCTGATCGTCAAGTACGTCGCCATCGTCATCTTCGCGTTCGTCGCCACGGCGTTGGTGGCCACAGTCGGCACCATCATGGGCCTCGCGCTGTTCGGCGCCGGAGACATGACACTGCTCTCCGGGACGCAGACGACACTGGCCGACGGCCTGTGGCGGCTGCTGCTCAGCGTTCTCTACCTGACCGTGCAGCTCTCGGCGCTGGGCGCCATCGGGCTCTTCATCTCGACGCTGACCGAGCAGCCCATCGGCGCCACCATCGCCGTGTTGCTGGTCAATGTGGGAATGTTCATCCTCGGCCAGATCAGCCAGCTGGCCTGGCTACACCCGTGGCTGCTGACGAACTGGTGGCCGGCGATCGGCGACTTCGCGCGCGACCCGATTTTCTTCGACAACCTGCAGCGCGGGCTGATCACCGCCGCGGTGTACGCGGCGGTCTTCTGGCTGCTCGCCTGGGCCCGTTTCTCGAGCAAGGACATCACCAGTTGAACTAGCTGGACCTGCTGCGCACGGGCGCGGCCGGAACCCGCTAGATTCGGCTGCGACATGACCGAAACGCTCCCCGGCAGGACTGGGACGAACCGGCGGGCACGCCGCGAGATCGTCTCCTTCGTCCGGCGCAGCAACCGGATGCGGCCCCCGCAGCGGCGGGCCTGGGAGCAGTACCGAGACCAGCTCGTGCTCGACGTGCCGCGTCTCGACACCTCCACTTCGGTGCACCCGGACTGCGTGGTCGACCTGGATCGGGAGTTCGGTCGGCAGGCCCCGCTGATCGTCGAGATCGGCCCCGGGACGGGCGAGTCTCTGGTGCCGATGGCCAGGGCGAGGCCGGAATGCAACAACTTGGCGTTCGAGGTCTACCAGCCTGCTATCGCGCGGCTCCTCGGTTCGCTGGTCGCCGAGCAAGTGCCCAACGTGCGGGTCGTCGCGGCCGATGCAGTCCCGGGCCTCACCCACCTGTTGCCCGAGCAGTCGGTCGACGAGCTGTGGACGTTCTTTCCCGACCCCTGGCCGAAGTCCCGGCACTTCAAGCGCCGGCTGATCCAGCCCCCCTTCGTCGACCTGGTCGCGTCCCGGCTCAAGTACCGGGCGCGCTGGCGGCTGGCCACGGACTGGGCGGGCTACGCCGAGGCGATCCGGGCGCTGCTGGACAGCCATCCCGGGCTGGTCGCCGAGCATGATCACGAATGGGCCGCCCGCTGGGAGGGCCGGCCGCTGACCCGGTTCGAGCAACGGGGCGTGGCGGCCGGTCGGCGGGTGTTCGACCTGACCTATCGACGTGTCTCCTGAGGGAGAACGTTGGCGGCTTGATCTGGGTTACGACGGCACGGCTTTCTCGGGATGGGCTCGTCAGGCCGACCGGCGTACGGTGCAGGGCGAGCTGGAGATTTGGCTGGGCCGGGTTCTGGAGTGTGAGCCGCCGCGACTGGTCTGTGCCGGCCGGACCGACGCCGGGGTGCATGCCCGAGGGCAGGTCGCCCATTTCGATGTCGACCCTGGGGCGGTCTCCGATCCGGCGGCAGCCGTTCGGCGGCTGAACCGGGTGCTGCCGGAGGACCTGGTGATCTGGCGGCTCGCCCTCGCACCCGCCGGGTTCGACGCCCGGTTCTCCGCAATCTGGCGGCGCTACGTCTACCGGCTGGCGGAGCCGTCGAGACCGGTTGATCCGCGGTACCGGAATCAGATCACCCGGCTGCGCCACGACCTAGACCTGGACCAGATGAACGCGGTGGCCGGGCAGTTGCTCGGCCTGCGGGACTTCGCCGCCTTCTGCCGCGGCCGCCAGGGTGGCACGACCATCCGGACCCTGCTCGAGCTGAGCGCCGTACGGGTGGACGACGGGCCGCTGTGCGACGTGGTGGAGTGCACCGTACGCGCGGACGCGTTCTGCCACTCGATGGTCCGGGCGCTGATCGGGGCGTTGGTCGAGGTGGGCTCAGGCCGGCGCGACGCCGGCTGGCTGGAGACGGTGGCAACCGCAGCGGTTCGCGACTCCGCGGTCCCGGTGCTGCCGCCCGGCGGTCTCACCCTGGAGGAGGTCGGCTACCCGGCGGACGCCGAGCTGGCCGAGCGGGCGCGGCAGGCCCGCAGTCTGCGGTCGACGGCTGGCGCATGACCTCCCATTACTTCAGCGCCGAGCCCGACCGCCCTGAGCGCCGGCAGACGATCACCGCCATGGTGTGGGGTTCGGAGTTGCAGCTGATCACTGCGAACGGCGTCTTTGCGGCCGACGCCGTGGACCGGGGCACGGCCGTACTGCTCCGGGAGTCACCTATTCCGACCGGCCGGCCACGGATCCTCGACCTCGGCTGCGGCTACGGAACCATCGCCCTGGCCATCGCCCTGGCCTGTCCTGGAGCGGTGGTGGACGCCGTGGACGTCAACGAGCGGGCGCTGCAGCTGTGCCGGGACAACGCCCGAGCGCTTGGTGTGGCGGGTCGGGTGCACGTGCTGCGGCCGGATGAGGCCGATCCCGAGACCCGCTACGACGAGATCTGGTCCAACCCGCCGATCCGGATCGGCAAGGAGCCGCTGCATGCGCTGCTGCTGCACTGGCTGGACCGGCTGGCTCCCGATGGTGTGGCGCGCCTCGTCGTGGCCAAGAATCTGGGCGCCGACACGTTGCAGCGCTGGCTCGGCGAGCAGCACTACGCCGTGCAGCGCGCGGCCTCAGCCAAGGGATTTCGGGTGCTGGTCGTCAGCCGGGCGGAGGGCCGACTGCGGAGGTGAGGTCGGCGTGAGCGCCGTCCACCTCGGCCGCCTGGGATGGCCGCCCGAGGGCCAGGGTGGCGGCAAGTCCGATCACCAGGAACCCTGCCGCGGTGAACCCAACCCAAGCGCGTCGCGTCCGTGAACGCCTCCTTGGCCTGATCCGCGATCTCGGCGGTACGCGGATCCGCGGCCAGGCCTGGGATGGCAGCACCGGCACTGTCCTTGACTGCCGCGACGAGGGCCGTCCGCTGCTGGTCGGGTACGCCCGAGTCGGACAGCTCCGCGTCGAACTGGCTGCCGAGCACGGAGAACAAGATCGTCCCCAGGATGGCGATGCCGAACGCCGAGCCCACCTGGCGTGCCGTGCTCTGGGTCCCGGAGCCCTGCCCGCTGAGCTCGACCGGGACGTCGGCCAGCACCACCCCGGTGAGCTGCGCGGTCGCGAAGCCGACGCCGACTCCGTATACGAACAGCGGCGGCACAACGGCGAGCCAGCCGGAGTCAGGCCGGATCAGCGCGCTGATGCCGGCGATGCCGACGATCTCCAGAACGATGCCGAGCCGGACGAGATAGAGGGGGCTGTGGCGGGCGCCGATGACTGCGCCGAGTCCACTGGCCGCGAAGCTGCCGATGGCGAGGGCCAGCAGCACTAGGCCCGTCTCGAACGCGGAGTAGCCGACAACGTTCTGCAGCCACAAGGGCAGTGCGAAGAGCAGGCCGAACTCGCCGAGGCTGACGATCGCCGCCGCAACGTTGCCGTTGCGGAACGACGCGATCCGGAAGAGATTCAGATCGAGCATGGCCACTTGTCCGGCGCGGTTGCGGGACCGCTCAACCAGAACGAACACCGTCAGCGCGGCACCGCCGAGGACGAAGGCCACGGGAATCGGCGACAGGGTCCACGGCCACGACCAGCCCCCGACGGTGAAGGTTTCTTCGCTCGTCAGCCAGCCGTACGTCCTGCCCTCGATCAGCCCGAACACGAGGGCGCCGAACCCGATCGCGGACAGCACAGCGCCGCCCACGTCGACGCCCCGTCTGGTGTGCGGTTCCCGGGACTCCGGGACCAGCCAGAACAGGCCGGCGAGAACGACCAGGCCTGCCGGAATGTTGATCCCGAATGCCCAGCGCCACGAGAAGTCGGTGGTCAACCAGCCGCCCAGTAACGGGCCGAGGGCCGCCGTGCCGCCGATCGTCGCCCCCCAGATGCCGAACGCTGTCCCCCGGTCGCGACCCCGGAAGTTGGCGTTGAGCAGCGACAGGGAGGTTGGCAACATCATCGCCCCACCGAGGCCCTGCACCGCTCGGGCGGCGATCAGCGTCTCCGGTGTCTGGGCCAGTGCCGCCAGCACGCTTGCGGCGGCGAAGACGACGACTCCGATCGCGAAGAACCGGCGCCGGCCGTACGTGTCGGCCAGCCGTCCGCTGACCAGCAGCAGCGCGGCGAAGATCAGGATGTAGATCTCCTGCACCCACTGGGCTTGGGTGGAGGTCAGTCCGATATCGGCGATGATCGATGGGATCGCGACGTTGACGATGGTCGAGTCGACGATGATCAACGCCACGCCAAGGCTGATCACCACCAGGCCGAGCCACCGGCGGCGACCCGGCTCAACGGCTGCCGGGCTGGTCACGAACACCTCGTCACAATACTCAGCACGCTGAGCAATATAGCCGGTGACGCTACGCTGACCAACATGACCGCCGCCGATCCGGAGAGTTGGCCCCTCGGGCGACTGCTGTCGGTCGCAGCCCGGCAGGTCGAGCACGAGTGGAACGCCTGGCTCGCGGAGCATGACCTGACCCACGCCGGGTTGCTGGTCCTGCACGCGCTCGACGCCGGACCCCTCACCCAGCGCCAGCTGGCCGCGACGAGCCGAGTCGAGGAACAGACGATGAGCCGGGTGCTCGACCGGCTCGTCCGGACCGGTCACGTCACCAGGGAACGCGATCCGCGGGACCGGCGGCGGCTGGTCATCCGGCGCAGCGCGCAAGGCGACCGTGACTTCGGTGAGGTTCAGGCCTCCCGCGTTGCCGACGACCTGGTGGCCCGGAAGCTCGCGGATCCGGGCGCCTTCCGGAGTGAGCTGATCAGGCTGGTCGGCACCGGTCATAGCGCCCACTCGACGCACGGCTCTGCTCGCCGAACGCGCTCCGAGCCCGGCTAGCTGTACTTGGCCATCAGGTTGGTGACACTCCGTAGGGGTCGTTGACGTAGTGAAGACCTCCGGGTGCGGTGGAGATGTTCACGTCTTCACCAAACCGGAGGTCTTCATGCCCCACCGTAATGCCCGTCTGACCGTGCACGGCCGACAACTGCTGGTCGAGCGGGTGGCTTCGGGTCGTCCTGTCGCCCACGTCGCCAAGGAGCTGGGCGTGTCGCGACAGTGTGCCCATCGCTGGGTAGCCCGGCACGCTGCCGAAGGGGTGGGCGGTCTGCAGGACCGGTCATCCCGGCCACACCGCACGCCGACACGCACCAGTCCGGCGGTTGAGGCCCGGATGGTGGCCGCCCGCGAGGAACACCGGCGTGGCCCCGGCTGGCTCGGCCCCGAACTCGGCGTGCCGGCCCGCACGGTGTCGCGGATCCTGCGGCGCCATCAGATGCCGCCGCTGGCGCTGCTGGACCCGCTCACTGGCCAGGTGATCCGCTCCTCCAAGACCACCGCCCTCCGCTACGAACGCGACCAGCCAGGAGAGCTGGTCCATCTGGACGTCAAGAAGATCGGCCGGATCCCCGAGGGCGGCGGCTGGCGTGCTCACGGTCGCCAGATGGGCTCGACCTCGGCGAACAGGAAAGCCCTGATCGGCTACGACTACGTGCACTCGATGCTCGATGACCACACCCGACTCGCCTACAGCGAGATCCTGCCCGACGAGAAGGGCCCAACCTGCGCCGCGTTTCTGACCCGCGCAATCGCTTACTTCAACGGCCACGGCATCACTGGCATCGAACGGTTGATGACCGACAACGCCTGGGCCTACCGCTGGTCGCTCCGTGAGGTCTGCGCCGAGCACAGCATCGGGCAGAAGTTCATCAAACCTCACTGCCCCTGGCAAAACGGAAAGGCGGAGCGATACAACCGAACCCTGCAAACCGAGTGGGCCTACCGACGGATCTTCGCCACCAACCAAGAACGTGCCGACGCCCTTGCGCCCTGGCTTGAGCACTACAACACTCAACGCCGACACACCGCACTCGGCGGCCATCCACCGATCAGCCGACTGTCACCAACCTGATGGCTGGGTACACCTAGCCGGCAAGCTGCGCCGCGAGCGTCGCCGGTTCGAGGCGGCGCAAACCCGGTACGCCATCGAATGCGCGGTCTGGCGTCACGATGACCGGTATGCCGAAGACCAATCCGGTCGCAGCATGCACCGCAACGCGACC
>JBKPNA010000010.1:0-5557 GCA_046765695.1 Actinomycetota bacterium
GCCGCCGCCCTGACCGCCGCCGCTGGCGTTGCGCGAGACCTTCGCCGTGGCGTACCGCAGCGCCGGCCCGATCTCGTCGACGTCGACCTCGAAGACGGTCCGACGCTCACCCTCGCGGGTCTCGTACGACCGGGACTTCAGCCGACCCTGGACGATGACCCGCATCCCCTTCTGCAGGGACTCGGCCACGTTCTCCGCGGCCTGCCGCCAGACGGCGCAGTTGAGGAACATCGCATCGCCGTCGCGCCACTCGTTGGTCTGCCGGTCGAACGTGCGCGGAGTCGACGCGACGGTGAAGTTCGCCACGGCGGCCCCGGACGGGGTGAAGCGCAGCTCCGGGTCGGCAGTGAGGTTGCCGACCAGGGTGATGGTGGTTTCGCCTGCCATTGTGACTCCCTTGTCAGTGCTTGTCGGGCCGGATGACTTTGGTGCGCATGATCGACTCGTTGATCGTGAACTGGCGGTCCAGCTCCTTCACATCGGCCGGCTGCGCAGTCAGGTTGATCACTGCGTAGATGCCCTCGGACTTCTTCCGGATCTCGTACGCCAGCCGGCGTCTCCCCCAGATGTCCAGGTTGTCCACGGTGCCACCACCCTTGGTGATGACGGCCAGATGTCGCTCGAGCGTCGGCTGGATCGACCGCTCTTCGGTATCAGGGTCGAAGATGACCATGACCTCATATGGGCGCATGCGCGAACTCCACCTCCTCTGGTCTCGGCGGCTACGGGACGGCCCCGTAGCAGGAGGGCGAATGCTCTGGTGTCCGCGTACGCCGGGAGGCCCCAGGTCGCCGAGCACCAACGGAGAAGGGTACCCGGCCTGAGCGGTCGGTGCGAATCAGGAGTCGAGTGGCCGGTTCCAGTTGTTGAGGGTGTACATCACCCGCATGCCGAGCCGCAGGTAAAGGTCGAGCGCTCCGGTCCGGGTGTCGGTGCCGAGCCCGGCATACGGAATGCCGCGGGCTCGCGCTGCGGCGTACGCGTCGGCCAGCATCTGCTGGGCCAGGCCCTTGCCGCGATGAGGCTTGGCAACCGCCAGATAAGACACCCACGCCTCATCGCGGGAGTCGAAGACGATGCAGGTGCCGACGACCTCGCCGTGGTAGGTGGCGACCCGGAACGTGGAGGGATCGGCGGACGGGCGGTCGATGGTGTGCGCCCGCCAGCTCGCCAGGCCGCGTACCGGGCCGTCGTCCCACTCGCCAAAAGCCTCGTTGACCACTGTGAAGGCGGCATCGGCGTCGGGGAGCTCGAACGGGCGGACGGCGTACCCGGGCGGCAGCTCGCGTCCGGCGATGGGGGTGTCCGGGTCGAGGCGGAGGATCCAGGCGGTGTAGCTCAGCCGGTAGCCGCGGTTTGCGAGCCAGGCTGCCCCCTCGGTGTCGCTGTCGGCGATGAACCGGAACACCGAGGTCAGCCCACGATAGCGGGCTCGGGACTCACCGAAGTCGACCAGCCGGGCGCGAAGTTCCGGGCGTTCCCAGCCCTCGGCGAACTGAGCTTCGACGTGGCCGCGCTCGGTGACGTAGCCGCCGGCGACCAGCGTGGAGTCTGGCGTTCGGAACCCCAGGCTGTCGGTCGCCAGATCGAAGTCTGGAGACTGCAGGTCGGTCAGCAGATCATCGGAGTCCATCAGCGGCTCGCCGAAGAAGCGCCGGTCGTAGCTGTGGAAGAGCTCCAGCAGCCGCGGCGCCTCGTCGAGCGTGAGCGGGCCCATCTGGAGGTCGTTGAGCTCGGTCACGAGATCTGAGTCTGCAGCCTCACTCGTAGACGAACAACTGCTCGCCGGGGAAGATCCAGCTCAGCCCGTCGCGCAGCCGGTCCCGCCAGGACTCCCAGTTGTGACCGTCGCGGGACTCCACGTAGTTCACCTCCATGCCGGCGCCGGTGAACACCGGCAGCATCGAGCGGTTCTGCACGATCAGGTCCTCATAGACCCCGCAGGAGATGAACAGGCGATCCGCGACACGCACCGGCCGGGCGCGATAGCGGTTGACGAAGTTCACCACCGGGTCGAACGCGGGTCCTCCGCCATGGTCGGCGCCGATGTCGGTGAACACGAAGGACCCGGACTGGAGCAGCAGGGCGCCGAAGGTCTCCGGATAGCGCCGGGCGACCGACACCGAGGCGACCGCCCCGAAGCTGGCGCCCATCAGGCAGCGACTCTGGGGCTGGGCGATCAGGGACAGCCGGCCCTCGAGCTCCGGCAGCAGCTCGCCGACGATCCACCGCGCATGCGCCGCGGAGTTCGGGTACTCGGTCAGCCGGTCACCCGGATAGGTGAACGCCACCACGGTCTCGGCCATGTCCATCCGGTAGATCAGGTTGTCCAGCACGGTCTTCATGGCGGAGTACTCCAGGTAGTCCCCACCGTCGTGCACGATCAGCAACGGGTAATGGGCCGAGGCCCGATAGCGGGCGGGCAGGTAGACCGTCACCCGGTTGTCCCGGCGCTGCGCCTGGCTGTGCACCAGCCACTCGACCAGCTCCCCGGGCCGGGCCTCCGGATCGAACCGGGTCCACTCCGGCACGGAATAGCCGGAGCTGAAGCAGACCGATGAGTTGCCCACCGGGCTGCGCGCGATCCGCGGGTTGACCGGGTCGTTGAAACGCTCCCAGTAGTCGCCCCGGCGCAGCTCGAACTGGTACTCGACCCGAGAGTCCGAAGGAATCTCCACCACCACGTACCACAGGTCGGTGCCGCGGATCCGGCGCAGTGGCAGGTTCCCCGGCAGCCCGACGACCCGGTGCCGCAGATATACCGCATCGGCCTGGGCCCGGACCGCGAAGGTGCAGCGGTCCTGCTCGACGATAGGGAACTCGTACAGCCGGAAGAACCGGTCGATCGTCTCCTCGACCGGTTGACTCTCGGCCAGCAACCGGGTGAGCCTGTCCCGCAGCCGGTTGATCGCCAGCTTCCGTTGACGGCTCTTGCCGCCGCCCTTCACGATGCCGCCGCCAGCAGGTCCGTCCCGGCGGGCAGCTCGGCGCCGTCGACCAGATCGAGTCGTACGCCTTCCTCGAGCAGCATTCCGGGGTACGGAACCAACCGCTCGGCCAGCAACTGCCGGCGATCCTGGTCGGTCAACCGCAGCCGGCGGCGAGCATGCGGTAAGGGCACGCCTTGCCGGTACAACCCCAGGCCGGCGGCGTAGAACTCGGCGTCGTGGGGGCCGTGAGGCGCGTGGTCACCGAACAGCACGACCAAAGGGGACAGCGCCATGGCGCCGGCGGACCAAGCGATCACCGGCGGTCTGATCTTGTCTGCGACATCGAAGACCTGCAGCAGGTGCAGCAGCACGCCGACATGGCCGCCGGTGATCACCATGCCGGCGCCCGCGTACACCAGCCGATCCACCTGCTGTCGGTGATCCATGACGGAGGTTCGCTCCGCCGGCCGGACCTCGGCGAAGAACGCCTGTCGCAGCTCGGTGCTGCGTTCGAGGTGCCAGGCATCGAGCGCTCGAACCGCAGCGACGGCATCGGCCAGCGCCGCGGTACGGATCGACGAATCGGCCACCCGCTGGGCTACCGCGCGTGCCGCCGCTTTCTGATGCCGCAGTCGCAGCTGGTACGCGGCCCGCAGCTCTTCCAGACGATTCGTCAGCCGGTGCTCGGCCTCGGCGTACCCGAGGTCGTCCTCGGTCAGTTGCTGCCACCGCCGGTAAAGCTCGAGGTTGACCATCCGGCCGCCGAGCACGGCGTTCAGCTCTTCGGTGTCGGCCTCCCGCTCACGCCAGCCGGCGTTGATGGTCGCTACCGGTCCCTCGGGGATCAGCTCGGCCACGGCGGTCCGAGCGCCGGCGACCCGGCGCTGCGGCCCGAGCAGCGTGATGTCCATGTGCCGCGATGCTAGTGGTCACGCCCGGAAGGTGCCCCGGGCCACCGGACCCTCGGTGGCGATACGCTCGCACTCGACCCCCCACCACCCCTGTCCGACTGAGGAGCCCGTTTCATGGCCAACTACCAGGCCGTTCCGCCGCCCGCCGCCAACGACCCCGGAAACACCCTCGGTCTCGTCGGAATGATCCTCGCCATCATCCCCTGCACCGCGTTGCTCGGCTTCATTCTCAGCCTGGTGGCATTCTTCATGTCCCGCCGAGTCGGAATCCGGAACCAGAAAGCTCTGATCGGCATCATCATCGGAGCCGTCTGGCTGGTGCTCTCGGCCATCGCTCAGTTCGCAGGCTGGACGGCGGGGCTTTACAACCGGTAGATAACAGCTTCGCGCCGCGGCAAAACTGGCCCTGCCGCGGCGATACTGTCGCGGCTAAAGGTTATTTCCCATACCGTCACAATGAGGAGTTCATTCTCATGGCCAACTATGAGGCCACCCCAGCCCCCACCACGGAGGCCGATTTCCCGGGCAAAACCCTGGGTCTGGTCGGCCTTATCCTTGCCATCGTCGCGCCGGTCGTCGGAATCATCGTGAGCGCTGTTGCGCTCAGCCAGTCCAAGAAGGCCGGCTTCGAGAACAAGCTGGCCAAGATCGGCCTGATCGTGGGCATCGTCTTGACCGTGCTGGTCATCGTGCTGTACGTCGTGATCTTCGCGACAGCATTCAGCGCCGGGGTGGCCAACTACTGACCTGACCGCTCGAGAAGAGAGCAAGGGGCTCGGTCCGGGGTGCCGGACCGAGCCCTCTTTCGGTTTCCCGGACGACGGGACGACCCCCGTCGAAACCGCGAAACAGCTAAACGTTCTCCTTCAGCCACGCGATGTCGGCCGCCTGGCCTTCGCGCCCGCCAGGAGTCTCCACGACCACCGGGACCCCGGCCTGGCGGACCACCTCGGCCAGCGCGTCGGTCTCCAATTGACCCTCGCCGAAGTTGGCATGCCGGTCGGCGCCGGAGTCGAAGGCGTCGCGGGAGTCGTTGGCGTGCACCAAGTCGATCCGGCCGGTGATCGCCTTGACCCGATCCACCAGCCCCACCAGCTCCTCCCCGCCGGCATGCGCGTGGCAGGTATCGAGACAGAAACCGACCGAGTCACCGCCCTTCGCCTGACCGACGGCGGTCCACAGCCGGTCGATCCGTTCCAATCGCCGGGCCATGGCGTTGTCGCCACCGGCAGTGTTCTCAATCAGCAGCTGGACCGGCATCTCCAGTCCGTCGATGCACTTGCGCCAGTTGTCGAAGCCGATCGCCGGGTCGTCATTGCGTAGCACGTGCCCGCCGTGCACGATCACTGCGACGGCGCCGACCTCGGCAGCCGCGTACAGGTACTGCTGCAGGAACTTCCGGCTGGGAATCCGGATCCGGTTGTTGGTGGTCGCCACGTTCAGCACGTACGGCGCATGCACGTAGAGCGTGATGCCCGCCTGTTCAGCCGCCGCCTTGAGCCCGCCCGCTCCGCCCTCGTACGCGACCTCGGGACCCTTCCAGGCCTGCGGGTCGCCGAGAAAGAACTGAGCGAGAGTTGCCTTGCGTGCCACCGCCTCGGCTATCGGGTCGACCTGGTCGCCGTGGCCACCGATGACCAATGTCGTCATAGGGCCCGACCCTAGCCGTGCCGGCTGACATCCCGGCCGACCTCACCCTTTCGGGTCACCCACGCT
>JBKPNA010000011.1:0-3961 GCA_046765695.1 Actinomycetota bacterium
CCACTGAACCGGGCGACCGGTTCGGCGCGTCGGTGTCGTTGGGCTACCTGCTGGGCGAGGACGATCTCGCGGATGTCGCGATCGGCTCACCGAACGAGGATGTGGGCAGCCTGGTCGACGCTGGCACGGTCACCATCGTGCGTGACCTCTATGTCGGCCCTCACGGCGGGGTCGTCTACCACCAGGACTCTCCGGGCGTGGCGAGCGTCCCCGAGTCCGGCGACCGGTTCGGTTACAGCCTGGACACGATGCGGACCGGCAGCACCAGCCGGCTGGCCGTCGGAGTGCCGTACGAGGACGTCGGCTCGGCGGCGAGCGGCGGGCTGGTACAGCTGTTCAGCGGCAACGGCAGCACACTGACGGCAGGGGTCGGCCTGACGCAGAACACTGCTCGGGTTGCCGACCAGTCCGAGACCGGCGATCTCTTCGGCGAGCATGTGACCTGGGCGCGGCCGGGTCTCGGCGATTCGGCGACCTGGCTGGCGGTCAGCGTGCCGTCGGAGGACGGGATCGCGAACAACACCGGGCTGGTGCAGCTCTTCCCGGTGAACAACCTCGCAGCTGAGCGCAGTTTCTCCGAGAGCTCGCCCGGCATCCCGGGTAACGCCCAGGCGGGGGAGCGGTTCGGCAGCGCGCTGGCCGTGGTCTTCGGTGTGCAGGAGCGGGCTCTGCTGATCGGGGCGCCCGACGATGTCGAGAACAGCACCGGCCTGGTCGACGTCATCCCCTTCGGAGGTGCCGGTGCCCGCTACTGGCGGCCGGGAGTCGGCGGTATCCCGGCCCCCGGCGCCCACCGGTTCGGCTACTCCGTGGCCAGCGGCGGATAGCGCCCGCTGCCGATTGACGCAGGGTGCGCCCGTTTGCGGTCGGTCGGCCCCGCCGGGTCACCCCCACCAGCCCTGGCGCTTGGCCCAGCGCAGCATGACAAGCGACAACCCGGTCATAATCGAGAGCAGGATGATCAAGAGCACCCAGTGCGTTCCCTGGTTGACGATCACGTTCATACCCATGACCGAGGAGATTGCCGTGATCGGCAGGGTGATTGCCGCGATCACCGCCAGCCGCTCGGCCGCGATGGTCATCTTGGTGTCGGTCCGAGCTCGGTAGAACTCGGTCACCCCCATCAAGAAGTCCAGCTGCGCCTGGCTGATCGAGGCGACCCGCTCGTACTGGTCCAGCAGGTCCTTCATCAGCTTGCGTCCCTTGCCGGGCGCGAACGTGGTCAGGTTGATCGCTCGCCGGTAGATCTCGCCGCCCTGGGCGGCCATGGTGCGGATTGTCAGCAGTTCGTGCCGGGCGGTGAACAACTCGGCGAGAAACTCCTGGGGCTCCTCATCCGTGGCGGCCATCACCCGCTGCTCGAGCAGCCCGACCTGCCGGGCGATCTCCCCCACCAGTTCCGACTCCCGCCGCACGATCGCGGTGACAACGGAGTAGGTGAGTCCGAAGGATGAGCTTGGGTGAAGCCGGCCATGCTCCATCCGCTCCGCCACTGACGTGGTCTCCCGCAGGGCAGCCTCGAGTGGAACCTTTGGGTTCAGCGGGCCGTGCACGGTGACCAGGAATCGCTCGCCGATGAACTGATCCAGCTCGAGATAGTGCACATGACCGCCGCTGCCGATCTCCGGCGCGTGGATCACGATGAAGAAGTAATCCGGATAGACATGAACCCGGGGGATGTGGTTTCGTTCCCGGCAGTTCTGGATGGCGATCGGATGGAACTCGAACTGTTTGGTGAGGATGTCCTCGGCGTCCTGGCTCCAAGTCGGGATGTCCAGCCACAGGAAGCCGTCCGCCCGCTGCAGCAGGTCGGACAGGTCGCCGAGGTCGTGCCGCGTCGTTACCCCTTCGTCACTGATCCAGCGAAGCTCCATCGCTCCTCCTTCCTCCTGTGTTTCTACACCCCCATTGCATAGTCCCGGAGAAATCGGATGAGCGGGTACGACCTGGTGCTTCGGCCCGGACCGGAGGAAGCGAGGCTGATCCGCGACCTCGCCTATCCCAGAGCCTTCACGTTGCGAATCGCCGGTACCGACCAGTCGTACGTTGACCTGGACGACCCGCGCCGGCTGGGGTTCGACTACCTGGAGCAGATCGCGGTCGTTGTCGACACCGTCACACCCGCCGGCGAGCCGGTCCGTGCTCTCCATCTCGGCGGCGCCGCCATGTCCCTGGCGCGCTATGTCGCCACGACCCGGCCGCGGTCTGCCCAGCTGGTCTTCGAGCCGGATGCCGAGCTGACCGCGTTCATCCGCGCTCACCTGCCGCTGCCGCCGCGCAGCGGGATCCGGATACGCGCCGTGGATGCCCGCTCCGGACTGGCCAGTCTGCGCGACGGCTCCGCCGATCTGCTGATTCTCGACGCCTTCGTCGGACCGCGTACCCCGGCCGAGCTGACCACGTTGCAGTGCTGGGGAGAGGTGCGCCGGGTGCTGAACAGCACTGGCACCGCGATCGCCAACCTCACCGATCGCGGCCCGCTCGGCTATGTCCGACGGGCACTGGCCGGCCTCGCGGCCTGGTTTCCCCACCAGCTGCTGATGGCGGAGTCCTCGACTCTGAAGGGCCGGCGGTTCGGCAACGTCATCCTGGTCGGCTCGGCGCAGCCGCTGGCGACCGAGGAGATCGCCGCTGCCGCCGGCCGCGGGACCTATCCGTACCGGGTGCTGTCCGGTGCCCGGCTGACCCAACTGCTGGCCGGTGCTGCTCCGTTCACCGATCAGGATGCGGAGGAGTCGCCCCGTCCCCCAGGGGCCAGAACATACTTCGCCTAGCTCGGGGCAGTCGTCGCTCGTGCATCGGCCAGCGCCATATCCCGCGCCTGGTTGAGCCGCCCGAGGCGGGAGATGGCCTCGTCCAGCACTGAGTCGGACTTGCAGAATGCCCACCGCACGTACGGGCGCCCCGCCTCCACCCGGTCGTAGAACACCTGGTGCGGAATGGCTACCACACCGCAGCGCTGCGGCAGGTTCCGGCAGAACTCCACGCCGTCGGCGTAACCGAGCGGGCGTACGTCGGTGGTCATGAAATAGGTCCCCCGCGGAATGTGCGGTTCCAGCCCGACCGTGCGCAGCCCGGCGGCGAGCCGGTCACGCTTGTCCTGCAGCTGCGCCCGGGACCGGGCGACCCACTCGTCCCCCTCGTTCAGCGCCCGGGTGACGGCTGGCTGGAACGGGGCTCCCGACACGTAGGTCAGGAACTGTTTGACGGCGGTGACGGCCGTGATCAGCTCCGGTGGTCCGAGCGCCCAGCCGATCTTCCAGCCCGTTGCGGAGAAGGTCTTGCCGGCCGAGGAGATGCGTACCGTACGCGGGCGCATGCTGGGGAACGCCGCCAGCGGGAGGTGCTCGGCGTCGTCGAAGATGAGGTGCTCGTAGACCTCGTCGCAGATCACCAGCACGTCGTGCTGGATCGCCAGCCGGGCCACCTCGGCAAGATCGGCCCGGTCGAGTACGACGCCGGTCGGGTTGTGCGGGGAGTTGATCAGCACCGCCTTGGTCCGCTCGGTGAAGGCGGCCGCCAGCTCGGCGTGGTCCAGCCGAAACTCGGGTCCGAACAGCCCGACGCCCACCCGGCGGCCGCCCGCCAGGTCGATGGAGGCTGCATAGGAGTCGTAGAACGGCTCCAGGGCGATCACCTCATCGCCTGGGTTGACGAATGCCAGGATGGCCGCCGCCAGCGCCTCGGTCGCGCCGGTGGTGACGAGCACCTCCGTGTCCGGGTCGTAGCTCAGCCCGTAGTAGCGCCGGCTGTGCTCGGCGATCGCCTCCCGCAGCGGCCGGATGCCGCGACCCGGTGGGTACTGGTTGACACCGCTCGCGATCGCGGCCCGTGCCTCGTCCAGCATGAAGTCCGGACCATCGGTGTCCGGGAAACCCTGGCCGAGGTTGACCGAGTCGGTGGCGACGGCCAGCGCCGACATCTCCGCGAAGATGGTCGTGGTCGCCGAGCGGACCCGATC
>JBKPNA010000012.1:0-5975 GCA_046765695.1 Actinomycetota bacterium
GGGTGCAGCTGATCGGTCAACGCGTTGATCACCGGCACTCCGGCGTACGCGGCCAGCTCCGCTATCCGGGACTGAGCGAAGGTACGCCACACCACAGCCGCGCACTGCCGGCCGAGGACTCTGGCGGTGTCCGCGATCGACTCCCGCTCCCCCACTCCGGCGAGCCGGCCGTCGATGATCATCGGGAAGCCGCCGAGCTCGGCGATCCCGGCGCTGAACGAGGCCTGGGTCCGCAGCGTCGGCTTGTCGAAGAGCAGCGCCACGCTGCGCGGACCGGCCAGCGGCCGGATCGAGAACGGCTCGGCCTTGAGGGCGTCGGCCAGGTCCAAGATCTCGGCCTGCTCGGCCGTTGTCAGGTCGTCGTCGGCGAGGAAGTGCCGGAGGGTCATCGCACGCCGTCCAACAGGCCTGGCAGCGCTGCGACGAAGCTGCTCAGCTGGTCGCCGCCGATGATCAGCGGCGGGGCCAGCCGCAGCGCGTCCGGCCGGGGCGCGTTGACGATGAAGCCGGCGTCGAGCGCGGCATCCGCGACTGCCGGAGCGATCGGATCGGCCAAGGTGATGGCCTGCAGCAGGCCACGCCCCCGGACGCCGGTGATCGTCGGATGGCCCAGAGCCAGCACCTCCTCGACCAGCTGCCCGGCCAACGCGTTGGCCCGGGCCAGCAGCCCGTCCCGCTCGATCACCGCGATCACCGCCAGCCCAGCGATGGCGGCAACCGGGTTGCCGCCGAACGTGCTGCCATGACTCCCGGGGCCCAGGGCAGTCGCAGCCCGCCCGGCGGCCACGCACGCTCCGATGGGAAACCCGTTGCCCAGACCCTTGGCCAGCGTCACGATGTCGGCCGTGACCCCCTCGGCAACATGCACCAACCAGCAGCCTGCCCGGCCCATGCCGGTCTGCACCTCGTCGATCCACAGCAGGGCGCCATGCCGGTCACAGATCTGCCGCGCCTGGGCCAGGTAGCCGTTCGGCGGGACCACCACCCCGTTCTCGCCCTGGATCGGCTCTAGAACGACTGCAGCCACGGTGTCGTCGACGGCCGCGCTCAGGGCGTCGGCGTCGCCGTAGGGCACGAAGACGACCTCGCCCGGCAGTGGCTCGAAGGGCAGCCGGTACTTGGGGTTGTGGGTGATCGCCAGCGCGCCCAGTGAGCGGCCGTGGAAGGCGCCCTCCGCGGCCACGATCTTGGTCCGGCCCGTCATTCGGGTGATCTTGAAGGCGGCTTCGTTCGCCTCGGTGCCGGAGTTGGTGAAGAACACCCTCGGGTCCTCGCCACGGGTCATGGCGGCCAGCCGACCGGCCAGCGTGACCTGGGCCGGCGTGGCGAAGAAGTTGGACACGTGCCCGAGGGTCGCGATCTGCCCGGTTATCGCGGCCAGCACCGTGGGATGGGCATGGCCGAGCGCGTTCACGGCGAGACCGGACAGCAGGTCCAGGTAGCGGCGGCCGTCGGCATCCCAGACGTAGCAGCCCTCACCACGGACGAAGACCCGCTTCGGCGGGCCGAAGGTGTTCATCACCGAGTGCGCGTACGCCTCGAGGATCGGCGCGGAACCGGTGCCGGCGAGGTTGCTGAGCTCGGTGCTGAGTACGGCGGCGGCGGTCGTCATGTCACTACCTGACTCGGCGCCAAGGGCGCGGGTCCGAAATCGCCGTTGGAGAGCTCGTGCGGGGGGATCCCCTCCGCCGCCGAGAACACCCGGCTGCCCAGCCGGATGAACCCGTCGGCCGTCACCATGGTGCCGATCCCGGCGTTGGTGAAGATCTCCAACAGCAGCGCGTGCGGCACCCGCCCGTCGATCACCGTGGCGCGGGTCAGGCCACCCTCCACCGCCCGCAGGCACGCCTCCATCTTGGGCACCATGCCGGCCTCGAGACCCGGCATCAGCTTGCGCAGCTCGCTGGCCGACAGTTCGGTGACCACCTCGGTGCTGCTGGGCCAGTCCCGGTAGAGACCCTCGACGTCGGTCAGTACGACAAGCCGCTCGGCCTGCAGCGCAACGGCCAGCGCCGCCGCGGCGGTGTCGGCGTTGACGTTGTGCACAACCCCGTCATGGTCAGGTGCGATGCTGGCGACCACCGGAACGCTGCCCGAGTTGATCAGGCCCTGCACGGCTTCGGTCCGCACCGAGACCACGTCGCCCACCAGCCCGAGGTCGACTTCTTCCCCGTTGACCACCGTGCCGCGCCGAACTGCCGTGAACAGACCGCCGTCCTCCCCGGACATGCCGACGGCCAGGGTGCTGTGCCGGTTGATCAGCCCGACCAGGTCCCGCCCGACCTGGCCCACGAGGACCATCCGTACGACCTCCATGGCCTCGGCACTGGTGACCCGCAGGCCACCCCGGAACTCCGAGACGATGCCCAGCCGATCGAGCATCGCGGAAATCTGTGGTCCGCCGCCGTGCACGACGACCGGGTGCACCCCGCAGCGCTTCATGAACACGATGTCCTGAGCGAAGGCCTGCTTGAGACTCTCGTCCACCATGGCGTTGCCGCCGTACTTGATGACCACCGTCTTGCCCGCGTAGGTCTCCAGCCAGGGCAGCGCCTCAGTCAGGATGGACGCCTTCTCGACGAGGCTCAGCCGCGTCGGCACCGGCTGACTCGATGGCGTTGACACTTGCATGAGTATTCCATACTCGGCAATCTCATGCAACGCGCCGGTGGGCCGCTCGTCGAGTCGGGACTGTCCGGCCAGCGCCCCATCACGAGAAGCGGCATGCCAAACCCGCTCAATAGTGAACGTACGTCACTTCGTCGAGCCACCCGATGCGCACGCCGGCCAGGCTCATCCGTCGCCAGAGGTTCCAATCACCGGGCTCGTAGCGCTTCCAGCTCGTGTTGCTATGCCGAAAGAAGCGCAGTCCTGACGAATAGAGCACACTGCCATGGGAGATCTCGCCGTGTCGGAATTCCGACCCCGTGATTCTGTCCTGATCCACCAGATGTGCACGACTCCAGACAAGCTCGAGTCGGTGAGTGAGGGCATGCTCGAGAAGGTGCTCGACGTGACGGGGTGTCATGACGTCGTCGTCATCGCACGGCGCCAGCCACGCGCCTGATGCAAGGACGAGTCCCGCGTTCATTGGATGTGTTCCCGCGACCATCCAGCGAGCAAGGGGTTCAGGCGGATACATCCCGCGGGTCGGCAGATTGACGAAGCGGATACGCGGGTCGTCGACGCTCCGCACCGCCTCGACGGTTGCCTCGTCGCAGGAATCCCCGAGCACGAGAATTTCCAGGTTTCGATGCGTCTGACTGAGCACAGATTCGAGCGATCGGAGAATTTTTCGGCCTCTGTTGTAGGTTGCCATGCGCACCGTTACCAGCGCGCCGGGCTCATCCGCGCCGCTAGGCCAGCACACGTCCCGACCTGCCCGGGCCTCTGCGAGACATCGTCGCTCTTCCCTTCGCTGAAGTGCCTCGCCCAACTGTTCGAGAATGACGTCCCGTTCGACGTGGGGTGCTAAGGCACGCGCCCTTCCCACAGCCCGGCCCAGTACCGGCACTCGCAGCGCCCGCCGAGTCCGCTCCCCGATCACTCGCCGGTCCCGAAATGTGGGTTTCGGCTGATTCTGCTGCCGCAACGTCCGCTGCACCAGTTGTATAGGCCTGACGGTCATGCGGCCGCCTTTCTGGTTCGGAGAATGGATACGAGTACGCGCCGACCGTCTGGCCCAGCCGGTAGAGCGTGCGGCCCCCGCGGCTAGCGGACGGGCCGACAATTCGATAAAGATTGAATACTGCCCAGCTGCCGTTCGGGCAGATAGGGAAAGCCGATTTCGACGATAGGCCCTGGCAATGGCGGCGCACATTTTGAGTTGCCGAGATCGATGGCTCCTTGTTGTGATCGAGAGCAGCCAAGAAGCCGCCCGATGGAAATGCGTAGCCCACGATGCCTCCGCGTACCTGCGGCGCTCAGCGGCCGAAGTCAGCTAGAACTCGCGGCACTCCTTCGCTTCATACACCGGACCTCGGCAGACTAGCGCACGAAATGGTGAACGCGGCCGTTGTCTCAAGCCTAAGGAGCCGAGCCCGACCCATACGTGGAAAACGTTTCACACCGGTACTCGGACCGCCGTTTCAACATCAGGCGTAGACGCGGAACCAGTCGACGTACATAGCCGCGCGATTCTGTATCGGGTCCAGCTTCAGCGGATAGCCACCACCCAGGGCGAGGTCGAGAAGCAGGAACATCGGCTTGTCACCGCCGCTGACCTGGGGCGCCCGTGCCACGACCCGCCCGTCGATCCGGTAGACGATCTCAGTGCGCGCGACGGTGACTGCATATACGTGCCATCGCATGGCTTCCCGCTCCGTGGTGAACCGCTGACCGCACAGTGCCACGCCGTCAACGTTGCTGCCGTTGGAGTAGGAGTGCGTGGTGTGGCAGGCGCCTCGTGGGTTGTGCCCGTAGAGCTCCACTGCGTCGATCTCGGCCACCGTAGATTTCGGGACGATCAGATTGTCCGAGGGAAGCAGCCACATGGCCGGCCAGGTTCCCGTCGCGGCCGGCGCAAGGATCCGCGCTTCGTAATGTCCGTATTTGGCAGCGAAGCCCGATCCGCCGGGCCGAGCGGTTGCGATGATGGCACCGATGTGTCGCCGGCCCCAGCCATAGGGGTCGCGGTACCCCCGGGGGTTAGGCCGGACACCCATCCGTAGGTAACGGCCGTCAACGATCCGGAGGTTGTCGAAGCCGAGGGAAGGATCAGGATAGATAGCCTCGCCGAACTGACTGGTGCCCCAGTACTCCGGCTTGGCGGCGGGATAGTCCGCCCCAGGGTGGCGCCCTTCCTGTGAAAGTGAGATCGGCTTGTTGAATTCCTCGGCATAGACCAGTCTCCTGCCACCCGGCCCGATGCTCCGGCGGTGAATGACGGGCGGCGCCGAGGCACCCACATTGTGCAGCTGGAAGTAGGTCGGCGTGCTGTGGCCCAGGCTGGGCCCAGCTACTCCACGCAGCCGCACAGTCACCGGACCCGTCGGCAGCGAAGTCAGATTGAGCAGCACGCTGGCTCGTGTCGAGATGACCCGTACAACCTTTTCCGCCGGCGACTTCGTCCCGGCCTCAGGCGACCAGACTGCCACACCGACCTTCGTCAACCCGGAGGCATAGATCTGGACTCTTCGCGTCCCTCGTACGCGGCTGTACGCCAGCGGACAGAGCGCATAGATCGCACCCGCCTCGGGGCTACTCGGATTCCTGGGAACGCAGCGACGGTTCACCGGGTCCCGCGCGACGGTCGAGTTCGACGGCAAGCCATAGCGCAGCGGTCTGGTACCGGTTGGATAGACCCGCATCTCCGCGAGGCGGATCCTGCCTGTGCCTGCAACTGCGGTAACCGTGAATCGGACAGAGGACACGGTCGTGGCTGGGAATGCGAGCGTCGTGGGAAAGGCTGTGTCGCCGAGTATCTCGCCGACCTCCAGGCTGGCGCCGTTGCCGAGGGTCAGCAGCCCACTCGTGATGCGGGCGCCCGGCGTCTTCGCGCCGTAGATCTGCACCGCGTTGACCGGTTTCGGCCGGCTCCAGGTGAACTGAACCCAGGTGCCTGCGCCGGATGCCGCCGACCAACTGGCGCCCACCCCGTCGTGGACGGCCGTCGGCCTGCCATCGGTCAGTGCAACTGTGGCCGTGCCAGGCACGGAGGAGGACAGCCGGGCGCTCGGGCCGAGGCCAACCGACGGCGGACCGGTGGCATTCGCATCCGGTTGGGGAGACATCAGCGTGCCCCAGACGCTCAGCGCGAGACCGAGGGCAAGCCATGGAACTGGCAGCCCAGCGCTCCGCCTTGTCACCAGGAAAGCCGTGCGAGACATGTGTTTCTCGGGTCCTTGCACCCCGAGTGCCGACAGTTCACCTGCGGGCCCCCGTGGACGCCAGCCCGCCCCCGCAAGATCATGATAGCTGGCCGCCGCGTGGGCCTGAAGGACGCAGCCGCCGCATCACCGTCCGCTGTTCGGCGC
>JBKPNA010000013.1:0-6382 GCA_046765695.1 Actinomycetota bacterium
ACAGCGTCCCGCGACGGCACGTACCACAGACTCGATCGGAAGCCGGGAAGGTATCCGCCGTGCCCCCAGATCGTCGTCCGGTAGTCGGGCCGCGCGATCTCCAGGCCCAGTCCGTAGTTGGTGAAGCGCGGGTGGAAGGGGCCCTCTGTCGTCATGGCCCGCATCGTCTCCGCCGACAGCAGCCGCCCGTGGAAGAGCGCTTGCCCGAACGCCAGCAGATCCGGGCCCGTGGACACGATGCAGCCAGCCGCTCCATCCGAGGTCTCCAGAGAGGTCCACGGCTTGCCGGTCTCGACGTTGTCGAAGTCGCCGTCGTTGTCCAGGTCGAAGTACCCGGCGATCGGCGGCCGGCGAACAGGCTCGAAGCTGGCAACGTAGGTGTCGCGAAGCTGCAGCGGGTCGAGGATCCGGCTTCGAATCTCCTGAGCCCAGCCGTGGTTGGTGACGGTCTCGATCACCTCGCCGAGCAGGACGTAGTCGGTGTTGGAGTAGGCATAGTCCGTGCCGGGGGCGAAGGTCGGTTCGTTGTCCGCCACCAGCGCGACCGCCTCGGCAGCCGTCCACCGCCGGTCCCGGTTGGCGGCAAGCTCCTCGCCGAATTCGTCGGCCATGCCGAAGTCGGGGATGCCGCTCGTATGGTTCAGCAGCTGGCGGATCGTCACCTGCCATGGGGCAGCGTCGGGAGCGTAGCGGGACGCCGGGTCGTCGAGCCCTAGCCGGCCCTCCTCGACGAGCTGGAGGACCACCACCGCGACGAAGACCTTGGTGATGCTGGCGATCCGGAAAGGCGCATCCGTACGTACGGGCGTCTTGCCCTCCCGTTCAGTCGTTCCGTCGGCGCCCACCCAGGTCTTCCCGTCGCCGGTCGCGACGGCCAGGACCGTCGCAGGCGCGTCACCGCGGGATCGCCACTGGTGGAGCATGGTCTGCCAGGCGGCCGGATCCTGCCCAACAGGCTCCGGGGCAGCAGTGGTTGCGCAGCCTCCAGCAATCAGGAGGGCCGCGACGGCCACCACCGCACCGGCGATCCTGGCCAAGCGTTTCTTGATCAACATGTCGTAAATTCCTTCGGTTATGAGATGTCGGCGCGGGCCACGCGGAGCGCACCGGCACCGAAAAGCAGCAGGGAGTACGCCAGCAGGGCGCCGGCACCAGCCCAGATGGGCAGCACCAGCGGTACGTCGCCGGCGTTCTGCAGGGCGGCAGTGGTTCCCATGAACGACCAGATGCGCAGGTTCTGGGAGACCTCTGACAGGGCGAGCCCCTCCAGCCCGGCGAGCCAGAGGAAGGGGATCAGCACGGCCAGCGGTTGATTCTTGGCGAGCAGGCATCCGGTCGCCGTCCCGAGCAGCGCGTACAGCGGATACGTCAGCACCAGTCCGATCGCTCGCAGCACGATGTCGCCGTTGATCAACTCCGGTTGGATGGCACCACTCACCAGGCCCACGGCCAGCACGATCGCCAGACCGGCCAGACCGAGGGCCAGGCCGACCGACACTGCGACGAGTGCCTTGGCGGTGACGACGCGGCCGCGTCGGGGAGACTCCAGCAGCGACGCCGTCACGGTGTTGTGCCGGAACTCCGACGTCACCATCACGACGCCCAGCAGCAGGGCCACCAGGGCGCCGCGGCCCAGCGCGTCGAGCACGTCCAGCTCGGCGAGCGCCGTGCCGAGGGTGGGGTCCCCGTCCCGGCCAGACTTGTA
Source organism: Actinomycetota bacterium (assembly GCA_046765695.1). Taxonomy (GTDB): domain Bacteria; phylum Actinomycetota; class Actinomycetes; order Propionibacteriales; family Propionibacteriaceae; genus Microlunatus. The sequence continues at coordinate 1,706 of JBKPNA010000013.1, forward strand.
CACCGGCTGCATGGCCTGGACCGCAGTGGCGGCAAGCGTCAGGGCAACCAGGATCCAGGACCACCGAGTGGTCGTCAGCTTCAGCAATTCCGTTCGGACCAGGGTCAGCATCGTCGGCACCTCCTCAGCAGACGTCGGACCGGACGGCGCGCCGCACCCCGGCGGCCGACAGCACCAGCCCTAAGCCGAACAGCGTCAAGGCGGCAACCCATACGGGTTGCGCGCCGGCAAAATCGGCGCCGCCGATTGCGGCAGCCAGGCCGTTCGGCGTCCAGGGCAGCACGGCCGCCGGTACATAGTTGGGCAGCAGGTTCTCGATCACGATGATCCAGACCGGCGGGATCAGCACGGCGATCGTCTGGGAGCGGATGACAGTGCCGATCGCCGCGCACAACCACGCCCACCACGCCGCGCCAAGCAGTCCTCCGGCGACGAGCTGAACCTGGCGTGCGTCGACGTACAGCCGGATGTTGCCTGACGCGAGTCCAAGGCTGGCGGCGAGGATGAGCAACAGGGCCGCGGCGATCATCCCGACCAGTGCGGCGGTCAGGAACTTCGCCACCAGGACGCGGGTGCGATTGGGTGTTTCCAGCAGGGTCGACGTCCAGGTCGCGTGATGGAACTCGTGGGTCACCAGGACGACCCCGAGCAGCATGGTGATCAGCGTGCCGAAACCACCGGCACCCAGCACGTCGAGCGTCAGCTGACGGCTGCCGACGGGCGGCGCGTCGGCCTTGCCCACGTTCGACAGCACCATCTCCACCCGGACGACGGCGATGAGGACCGCGGCGGCAACGAAGCCCCAGGTGGCACGGGTCAACAGCAGTTTGAGCAGCTCCGTGCGGATCAGCGCGATCATGCCGCACTCCGCTCGTCCGCGGTGAGCTGGAGGAAGACGTCCTCGAGGTTCGGCTGCTCGACGCTCATCTCGTAGACGACGAGACCTGCGGCGGCCACCGCCTCGCCGACCTGCTGGGTCGAGACTCCGCGGGCGACGACCTCGTCCGGTGAGCCGAGCTCGGCGCGAATACCACGCGAGGTCAGCACCTGGTGCAGCTGGTCGGCTTGCGGCGTGCGCACCCTGACCCCGGCCTCCACCGGGCCGGCCAGCTCCGCCATCGTGCCCTCGGTGACCAGGCGGCCGTTCTTGATGATCACCACCGCGTCGGCCGACATCGCCAGCTCGGCCAGCAGGTGGCTGGAGACCAGCACCGTGCCGCCCCGGTCGACCCGGGCGCGCAGGAACTGACGCAGCCAGTGCACGCCGGCGGGGTCGAGCCCGTTGGTGGGCTCGTCGAGGATCAGGATGGGGGGATCGCCCAGCAGCGCGCCGGCCAGCATGAGCCGTTGCCGCATGCCCAGGGAGAAACCGCCGACCCGGCGATGGGCGGCGTCGGTGAGCTCGACCTCGGCCAGCACCTCGTCCACCCGGTGGGTCGGAATGCCGCTGGGGTTGGCCAGGATCCGCAGGTGATTGCGGGCGGTACGCCCGGGATGGAAGCCGGTCGCCTCCAGCGCGGCGCCCACGATGAACGCCGGCCATTGGAGCCGTGCGTATGGAAGATCGTCGATCAGGGCTGTGCCGGCAGTCGGATGGACCAGACCGAGCAGCGTTCGCAACGTGGTCGTCTTGCCGGACCCGTTCGGGCCCAGGAATCCGGTGATCGTGCCACGCTGCACCTCGAAGCTGAGGTTGTCGACCGCGGTGACCGCGCCGAAGCGCTTCGTCAATCCGCGGACGGAAATGGCAGACAAGGGAGTGTCCTTTCGTCGGGGTTATGAGGTGTCTCCGACGTTAGGAAAGCGGGTTCTCAATCTCGTCCGCCGAGGATCTGGACCTGCTATCAGACTTGGCGGGTACGGGCGTACATCCGGAGGATGACTCAGCCCCGTCCCGGGTGGACGAGACCGCCCTCATAGGCCAGGACGACCAGTTGGGCTCGATCACGCGCCTGCGATTTGGCCAGCAGCCGGGAGACGTGGGTCTTGGTCGTGGCTTCGCTGACCACCAGCCGGGCGGAGATCTCGGCATTAGAGAGCCCTCGGCCCACCAGCCCCAGTACCTCACGTTCCCGTTCGGTCAAGGACTCCAGCAGCCGGGTGATCTCCGGCGGGGACGGCCGATGCTGGTCCATCACGGACTCGATGAGGCGGCGGGTGGCGGTTGGGGTCAGCAGCGCCTCACCGGCGGCAACGATCCGGACCGCGTCGAACACCCGCTCCGGAGGGGCATCCTTGAGCAGGAAACCGCTCGCTCCTGCCTGCAGTGCCGCGTAGACGTACTCGTCGAGGTCGAAGGTCGTCAGGACGAGGACCCGTACGCCGGCAAGGTCGGCATCGGAGGTGATCTGCCGGGTCGCCTCGATGCCGTCGAGCAGCGGCATCCGGATGTCCATCAGCAGCACGTCCGGGCGCTCGGCGCGCGCCATCTCTATGGCGGCGAGGCCGTCGCCGGCCTCGGCCACCACGGTGATGTCGCCGGCATGGGTGAAGATCGACCGCAGTCCGGCACGGACCAGCGGCTGATCGTCGGCGATCGCGGTTCGGATCATTCGCCGGCCACCCCGTACGGCAGCCGGGCCTCGACGCTCCACCCGCCGTCGGCGGACGGACCGGCCTGCAGCGTGCCGCCGTACAGTTCGACCCGCTCGCGCATCCCGACCGCGCCGTGACGGCCACCCGCGGACGGCACCTGGCGCGAGGTGCCCGAGGGCGCCGCGTTCTCGATGGTGACGACCAGATCCTTCGGACGCGCATGCACCATGACGTGTGCACTGCTGTTTCCGGCGTGCCGGACGACGTTGGTCAAGGCCTCCTGGATCACCCGGTAGGCCGCCAGGGACACCCCCGACGGAACGGCTTCGAGATCACCCTCGGTCCTCACGTCGACGGTCAGCCCACCCGCCGCCACGCTCGCCACCAGCGTGGGCAGGTCCGCCAGTCCCGGGACCGGGCTCCTCGCCGCCCCGTCCGCGTTCTCGTCGCGCAACACGGTGACCAGCCGGCGCATCTCGCCCAGCGCCTCACGGCTCGAGCTCTCGATGACGTCCAGCGCCTTCCGCTCGGACGCCGGGTCGCTGCCCACCGCGAGCCGGGCGGCGCCGGCGTGCATCGCGATCACGCTCATGCTGTGGGCCACCACGTCGTGCAGCTCGCGGGCGATCCGCAGCCGCTCCGCGGCCACCGCATGCCGGGCCAGCTCGTGACGTGCCGCCTCAAGCTCTGTGGCGCGTTGCGCGTTCTCGGCCGCCAGGGACTGCCATCGCCGGGCGAAGACGCCCAGGTACCACGCCCCGGCCACCAGACTCGCGAACAGCAGGACCGAGGGCCATTCCAGAGACGAAGAGCCGAACCGGAGCAGCAGGACCAGCGCTGCCTCGATCACGGTCAGCAGCACGGCGGCCGGCCGCAGTCCAAGCCGCGTGCCGACGCCGTACGCAACAAGGAAGACGGCTGGACCCAGCATGAACGCGGGCAGGTTGAGTGCCAGGTCGTAGACCACGGCAGTGCTCAGCAGCGCGATGACCGCGGCAACCGGCGCCAGCCTGCGGAAGGCCACACTCCCGCCATGCAGCACGGCTAGGGTGTAGGCGGTCAGGCTGTAGGTGGTTAGTGCTCGCCCCGGCGGGGCACCAGCCAAGAGCTCGGCAGTCAAGCCAATGGCCGCATAGGCGGCCACCGCGGCAAGCAGTAGATCAATCAGCAGTGAGATTCGCGTTCGCCGGTCGTTCCACCTCCACGCCCCCAAGGCGACCACGATCGAAGCATAGGCGGGCCGACCCGCACCTGAGATGACTAGAGTCCCGGCTATGGACCGCCACCTCCAGGACCCGGACGTGCACACCACGGCCGGAAAGCTCGCCGACCTGGAACTGAGGATGCAGGAGGCCGTGCATGCCGGCTCTACGGCTGCCGTGGAGAAGCAGCACGCGCGGGGCAAGAAGACCGCCCGGGAGCGCATCGAGCTGCTGCTGGACCCCGGGTCGTTCACCGAGCTCGACGAGTTCGCCCGGCACCGCGCCACCGCGTTCGGGATGGAGAAGCGGCGGCCGTACGGGGACGGGGTGGTCACCGGGTTCGGCACCATCGATGACCGTCCGGTGTGCGTGTTCAGCCAGGACGTCACGGTGTTCGGCGGCAGCCTCGGCCAGGTGTACGGGGAGAAGATCGTCAAGATCATCGACTTCGCGCTGAAGACCGGCTGCCCGCTGATCGGGCTGAACGAGGGCGGCGGCGCCCGGATCCAGGAGGGCGTGGTCTCGCTGGGCCTGTACGGGGAGATCTTCCGGCGCAACACCCACGCCTCCGGGGTCATCCCGCAGATCTCGTTGATCATGGGCGCGGCGGCCGGCGGGCACGTCTACTCCCCGGCGCTGACCGACTTCGTGGTGATGGTCGACCAGACCTCGCAGATGTTCATCACCGGTCCGGACGTGATCAAGACGGTGACCGGTGAGGACGTCACCATGGAGGAGCTCGGCGGGGGGCGTACGCACAACACCAAGTCGGGGAACGCGCACTACCTGGGCACAGACGAAGACGACGCCATCGAGTACGTGAAGGCCCTGCTGTCCTACCTGCCGCAGAACAACCTGGAGGACGCACCGAGCTTCCCGGTGGAGAACGCCTTGGAGGTGCACGACGTCGACCGCGAGCTGGACACGCTGATCCCAGACT
>JBKPNA010000014.1:0-5094 GCA_046765695.1 Actinomycetota bacterium
CCGATGTGGGCCTCGGGATTCGACGAGCAGTACCAGTCGAAGTCGTGGCCGCCGGCTCCCCAGCCGTGGCGTTCGTACTCGGTGATCGTCACCTCGGTGTAGGTGGTGCCGTCGTTTCGTTCGACCTCGCGGAAGAGTCGACGGATCGGCAGCTGCCAGCAGACGTCGGGTTTGGTCTCGGGCAGGGTCCGGCCCTGGTCGAGTGCGAGCAGGTGCAGCGCGCAGCCCTCACCGGCCGGAAAACCCGGCCGGTTCAAGAAGATGCAGGCGCCGTCGACGATCCGCGTCTTCCGCCCCGGCTGCTCGCCCTCGGCCACGTGCTCGGAATTCTCCAGCTCGACCCAGCCGGCCTTCCGGGCGGCCGACCGGTACTGCCACTGCGCCGCGGTCAGCTGCCGCACGGCCCGACCGACCCGTCGCTCGTCGTCCCGGTCGGCGAAGTGGGCGCCAAGGGTGCAGCAGCCGTCGTTCGGCCGGTTGGCGTAGATCCCCCGGCAGCCGCGGCCATAGATGCAGGACCAGCGGGAGGTCAGCCAGGTCAGGTCGCAGCGGAAGGTCTGATCCGGATCAGCCGGGTCGACGAATTCCACGAATGCTCGCGGAAATCCGATCGGCACTTCTGGCACAGTCGGATCCTAGGTGTCTACCCTTACCGGTGTGCAGACCAACTCCGACGGGAAGCTGATCAAGGTTCCCGCCGCGAAGATCGGTCTGTCCACGTCCTCGGTGTATCCCGAGACCACCTCGAGCGCCTTCGAGCTGGCCCGCCGGCTGGGCTACGACGGCGTCGAGCTGATGGTCGGCATCGACCCCGTGTCGTCCGATATCGACGCGGTCGAGAAGCTCCGGGACTACCACGGCGTGCCCGTGCTGTCGGTGCACTCGCCGTGCCTGCTGATCACCCAGCGAGTCTGGGGAACCGACAACTGGGTGAAGCTGGAGCGGTCGGCGGAGGCGGCTCGCCGCCTGGACGCCGGCGTCGTCGTGGTGCATCCGCCGTTTCGCTGGCAGCGGGAGTACGCACGCGGCTTCGTGGCGGGGGTTCGCCGGTTGTCCGAGCAGACCGGCATCTTGATCAGCGTCGAGAACATGTACCCGTGGCGTACGCCGGGCGGCGAGCTCAAGGCCTATCTGCCGGGTTGGGACCCCAGCGAGCTCGACTACGACGACCTGACGCTGGACCTCTCGCACGCCTCGACCTCCAGCCAGCAGTCGCTCGACCTCGCGCAAGCCTGGGGCTCCCGATTGCGGCACGTACACCTGACCGACGGGACGGGCTCGATGAAGGACGAGCACCTGGTGCCCGGGCGGGGTGACCAGCAGGCAGACGTGCTGCTGCAGTACCTGGCGGAACGGGACTTCAGCGGGCACATCATCCTCGAGGTCAATCTGCGTCGCAGCGTCACGCGCGCCCAGCGCGAGGCCGACCTGGCCGAGTCGCTGGCATTCGCCCGGCTGAACTTCGCCGCTCCGGTGCATCCGTCGTACCAGGTGGACCGCGCGGGCGTCGCCAGCGCGCTCTAGCTTCAGCCGCCAACCGTCACATGACGTCAACTTCAGAGCCAGCCGACCCGGGGTGCCAGGACCGCGTATCCCACGAAGGCGCCGACGTCCAGCAGGGTGTGCCCCACCACGAGCGGTCCGACCCGCTTCCAACGCAGGTAGACCAGGCCGAAGATCACTCCCATGATCAGGTTGCCGGCGAACCCGCCGAAGCCTTGGTAGAGGTGGTACGCGCCGCGCACCAGCGCACTCAGGCCGATGATCATCACCCAACCCCAGCCCAGTTGGCGCAACCGGGTGAACAGGTAGCCGATGACGACGACTTCCTCCAGCAGCGCGTTCTGCAGCGCAGACAGCACCAGCACGGGAACGGTCCACCAGTTGTCGGCCAGGCCGGAGGCCTGCACCTGGGTGTTCAGGCCGAGCTGTCGGGCTGCCAGGTAGAGGCCAAGCCCCGGTACGCCGATGCCCAACGCGACCAGTGCGCCCAAGCCGAGATCGAACCCCGGGCGGCGCCTGTCCAGCCCGATCGCCTGCCCTGCGGGCGGATCGGTCAGGCTGAGCAGATAGAGAGCAAGGAACACCGGCATCAGCCCGAAGCCGATGCCGACCAGCTGGTAGGTCAGATCCAGCCACGGCCGGTCGGGAGTGACGGAGGGATTCAGGGTCGAAGTCTGCCGAGCCAGTGGGACGTTCCGGGTCATCCGCTCGACGATCCGCAACACTGCGTAGACCGCTGACTGGCCGAGCGACAGCCCGAGCACGATGAGCACCTCGAGGCCCAGTCGACGGCGTCGGCCGAGGACGCTGTCGATCGGGGTCGCCACGGTCACCCCCCAAGCATGCCGAAGAATCTGCACCCTCTCCTTCGATCTGCACCGGCAGCAGGCGGTGCAGATCGTTGGAAGCGGTGCAGATCCTTCGTCCCCGAACGTGAAAGCATTCAGACCACCTCACTGGCAGGTCTTAGTCTTGGCCGCATGCGTGTAGGAGTTTTCGGGGCGACCGGTCAGGTCGGCGGGGTGATGCGGGCCGTGCTGGCCGAACGCCGCTTCCCGGTGACCGAGGTTCGCTTCTTCGCCTCGGCCCGCTCGGCCGGCCGCACGCTGCCCTGGGACGGTGCGGAGATTCCCGTCGAGGACACCGAGACCGCGAACTTTTCGGGCCTTGATCTCGCCCTGTTCTCCAACGGCAAGACCGCCTCGCTGGCCACCGCGCCGAAGGTCGCCGCAGCCGGTGCTGTGGTGGTCGACAACTCCTCGGCTTGGCGGATGGATCCCCAGGTCCCGCTGGTGGTGGCCGAGGTCAATCCCGACGACGCGTTACACCCGCCCAAGGGCATCATCGCCAACCCCAACTGCACCACCATGGCCGCGATGCCGGTGCTCGCCCCGCTGCATCGGGCCGCGCGGCTCATCCGGCTCCGGATCGCCACCTATCAGGCCGTATCCGGCTCCGGCGGCGCCGGCGTCGACGAGCTCGACAACCAGGTCAAGGCGGTCGGCGACCAGGCCCGCAGATTCACGTACGACGGCTCGGCGGTCGATCTGCCGGCGCCCGCCAAGTACGTCAAGCCCATTGCCTACAACGTGCTGCCCCTGGCCGGCTCGATCGTCGACGACGGCTCCGGGGAGACCGACGAGGAGCAGAAGCTGCGCAACGAGTCGCGCAAGATCCTGCACATCCCTGACCTCTTGGTTTCCGGTACGTGCGTGCGGGTACCGGTCTTCACCGGGCACTCGCTGGCCTTGCACGCCGAGTTCGCCGACGATCTCAGCCCTGAGCAGGCCACCGAGATCCTGGCCACCGCTGAGGGGGTGGCGCTGATGGACGTGCCCACACCGCTGGACGCCGCCGGCCGCGATCCCAGCTACGTCGGCCGCATCCGGGTTGATCAGTCGGCCCCGGCCGGCAAGGGCCTGGTGATGTTCGTCAGCAACGACAACCTGCGCAAGGGCGCGGCCCTGAACGCGGTACAGATCGCCGAGCTGGTGGCCGACCAGCTCGTACCGGGCGGCCAGGCAGCGCTGCGATGAGCACCGAGCAGAGCAAGGCTTCCAACGGGCGCCGGCTGGCGATCCTCGGTGCGGGCGTGATGGGGGAGACCCTGGTGTCAGGACTGCTGCGCTCCGGCTGGAGTGCCGATCAGATCGTGGCCACCGACCGCCGGGTGGAGCGGCAGGTCGAGCTCGTCACCCGCTACGGGATCACCATGCTGGAGAACGACCAGGCCGTGGCGGAGGCCGACACCGTGATCCTGGTCGTGAAGCCGCAGGACATGGGGGACCTGCTGGACGAGATCCGCGACTCACTCAAGCCGAACACCCTGGTCATCTCGCTGGCCGCTGGCGTGGACACCGCCTCGATCGAGGCGCGGCTGCCGGACGGGATACCGGTGGTTCGGGTGATGCCCAACACGCCGGCGCAGGTGGACGAGGGCATGGCGGCGATCTCGGCGGGCTCGCACAGTGACGAGGAGCATCTGGACCGGGTCACCGAGATCCTGTCCGCCACCGGCCGGGTGGTCACCGTGCCCGAGCGCTACCAGGACGCGGTGACCGCTATCTCGGGCTCAGGACCCGCGTACCTGTTCTTCGTGGTCGAGGCGATGATCGAGGCGGGCGTGCATCTTGGCCTGCCCCGCGACATCGCAACCGAGCTCGTGGTGCAGACCATGCTGGGCTCCGCCAAACTGCTGCGCGAGACCGGCGAACACCCAACGGTGCTGCGCGAGCGGGTCACCTCACCCGGCGGCACCACTGCCGCCGCCGTGCGCCAGCTCGAGAACCACAAGGTGCGCGCCGCCTTCATCGGTGCCATGGAAGCCGCCCGGGACCGGAGCCGCGAGTTGGCGGCGGCTGCCCGCGAGGGTCGAAATCCGCGATGAGCGGGTTGCTGGTCTTCTCCGACGAACTGACCAGGTACGACTTCGGGCCTAGTCACCCGATGGCTCCGGGACGAGTCACCCACACCATCTCGCTGGCGGATCAGCTGGGCGTGCTGGACCGGCTCACCGTCGTGCCGCCACCGCCCATCGATCTCGACCTGCTGGCAACGGTGCACACCGCCGACTACATCGCCGCCGTACGCCGTGGCCGGCCCGACCTGGCGTACGGTCTGGGTACGACCGACAACCCGGTGTTCCCCGGCATGCACGAGGTCGCCGCGACGGTGGCCATGGCCACCACCGAGGCTGCCGCACGGGTCTGGCACGGAGAGGCGACGCGGGCCAGCAACATCAGCGGCGGTCTGCATCACGCGATGCCGAACCGGACCAGCGGGTTCTGTGTCTACAACGACGTCGCCATCGCGATCCGCTGGTTGCTGGACCACGGCTGCGAACGGGTCGGTTATGTCGATGTCGACGTGCATCACGGCGACGGGGTGCAGGCCATCTTCTACGACGACCCCCGGGTGATGACGATCAGCCTGCACGAGTCGCCGGTATGCCAGTTTCCCGGCACCGGGTTCCCGTACGAGGACGGCGGCCCCGGCGCAAAGGGCACCGCGGTCAACATCGCGCTGCCGCCGGGCACCAGCGACTCGGGCTGGCTGCGAGCCTTCCACGCGGTCGTGCCCGCCGTGCTGCGC
>JBKPNA010000015.1:0-13995 GCA_046765695.1 Actinomycetota bacterium
GGGCGGCATGATCGTCCGGTTGAAGTAGTCGTTCCACTCCCGGCATAAGGTCAGCTCCGAGGCGCCGATCTCGGTGATCCGGCTGAGCAGTTCGACCGGTGACTCGTTCCAGCGGAAGTTGTTGACCGCCCCCACCACGACACCGTCCTCGATCAGGTACACCCCGTCGCGGGTCAGGCCGGTGAGCAGCAGGCGTGGCGGGTCGACCTCGCGGATGTACCACAGGCAGGTCAGCAACAGGCCGCGCTTCGTCCCGGCGATCATCTCCTCCAGCGTTGCCGAGCCGCCGCCGTCCATGATCAGGTTGTCGGCCGGCGGGGTCGGCTGAAGCCCCGTCTTGGCGGCCTGCGCCCGGTTGCGGATCAGCTCTCGCAGCACCCCGTTCTCGATCCAGCTGGTCGCGCTGATCGGCGCGCCACCATCGAACAGCCACGAGGTCTCGTCCTCGGTGTAGGTGAAGGTGACGAACGGCACCGTCTCCAGTCCGGGGTAGCACGGGTCCGACTTCAGCGTGATCGGCAGTGGTGACAACGACTCACCGATCCGAGTCCGGCCGTCTCCGGCGGCGAAGACATTGCGGCCCTCCTCGGCGTTGCGGGCGCCGGCCGTCCAGTACGTATAGATCAGCAAGTCGGCCACCGGCCCAGGCGGCAGCAGAGTCTCGTACGGGCCGGGCGGCAGGTCGATCTTGACGTCCGCCCAGCCGAGCCGGGTGCTGGCCTCAGCGCAGACCTCCGCGATGTCGAGGTCTGCGAAGTCCCGGGTGGCCCGGCCGACCCAGGCGGAGGCGCTGCGGTCGCCGGTCTTGGCGTTGAGCTCCAACCGCCCGGTCGGCTGTACTCCTCGCCGGCGCAGCCCGGTACTAGTGCCCAAGTAGGTGGTCGTCACGACATGCTCGGCGAACCCGAACAGCAGCTGCCCGTTCGCCTCCGACTGGCCGAACGCGGCACCGAGCCCCGTGGCGAGGTCGGCCAGCACGTCGATCCCGGTCACCTCCGGTTCCGCCTGCCAGTCGTCGGCGTGGTCGTAGTTCTCGACCAGGGCCACGGCGTCCTCGGCCGGGGTCCCGGTGCGGGCCAGATGCTCTGCCGCCGCCACCACCGCGGCGACCTGCTCTGGCCCAGAGATCTCCTGGCTGACCGAACCGGCTGCCGTGCCGCCGGTCATCTCGGCCGTCGCAGTCACGGTCAGAGTCCGGCTGTGCATCTCGCCGTTGGTGGTCAGTGCGTTGTTGGCCCAGCGCAGGTTGGCCTCAGTGCGCTCCGTGACCTTGACCACGCTCGGCAGGCTGGCCAGGCCGAGCGCCTGCTCGACCAGGTCCTGGACTCGGAGGCGTCCGCTCGACGAGTCGGTGGTCATCACGCCGCACCACCTTCAGCCTGGGTGTTGAGCACGTTGATGCCGCGGAACAGCGCGGATGGGCTGCCATGGGACACGGGGGCGACCTGACCGGGCTGGCCCTTGCCGCAGTTGAACGCACCGCTCAGCAGGTAGGTCTGCGGCCCGCCCACGGCCACCATCGACCGCCAGAAGTCGGTGGTGGTGGCCTGATATGCGACATCCTTGACCTGGCCGACCAGCCGCCCCTTGTCGATCCGGAAGAACCGCTGCCCGGTGAACTGGAAGTTGTAGCGCTGCATGTCGATCGACCAGGACTTGTCACCCACGATGTAGATGCCCCGGTCCACCCCGGAGATCAGCTCCTCGGTGCTCGGTCCGTCCGGCTCGGGCTGCAGCGACACGTTGGGCATCCGCTGCATCGGGATGTGGCCGGGGGAGTCGGCGTACGCGCAGCCGTTGGATCGGCCGAACTCGTTCTCGGCTGCCATCTGCCGATTGACCTGGAAGCCGACCAGCGTGCCCTCGCGAATGAGATCGAACTCCTGGGCGGCCACGCCCTCGTCGTCGTAGCCGACGGTGGCCAGGCCGTGGTCCACCAGCCGGTCACCCGTCACGTTCATCACCGGGCTGCCGTACTCGAGGCTGCCGAGTTGGTCGAAGGTGGCGAAGGAGGTGCCGGCGTACGCCGCCTCGTAGCCCAGTGCCCTGTCCAGCTCGGTGGCGTGGCCGACCGACTCGTGAATGGTGAGGAACAGGTTGGACGGATGGATCACCAGGTCGTAGTGGCCTGCTTCGATCGAGGGCGCGGCTACGTGGGCGGCCAGCAGCTCGCCCATCTCCGCCACCTCTGCGTCGAAATCCCAGCCGGTGCCGGTGAGGTACTCCCAGCCGCGTCCGGTCGGGGGGCTCGTGGTCCGCATGGTGGCGAAGCCCTGGTCACCGACGTTCACCGCAGTGAGTTGGCTCTGGATGCGCATCCGCTGCTGGGTCGTGGTTGTCCCGGCGAGGCTCGCGAAGTACTTGTTCTCGCAGACGTAGGCGAGCATCGCCGTCGCGTGGTCGACGTGTGGAGAGGCGAGCAGCGCCTCATTCAGCTGCAGGATCCGGCCGACCTTGTCGGCCTCATCGACCGCGAACGGATCGATCTCATAGTCAGAGACCCAGCTCGCGTCGGGATAGACGTCCTCATCCGCGAGCTGCACCGAAGCCGGAGTCAGCGGACGCGACACCCGCGCCGTGGCCACGGCACGGTCAGCCAGCCGGGCGGCGGACTCCGGGGTGAGCGCGATGTCGCCCGCGAACCCCCACACGCCGTCGTGCAGCACCCGGACGGACAGGCCCAGCACCTGGCGGTCGGCCGTCGTCTCCAGAGCGTGGTCGCGAAACGTCCGGAAGGCCTCCTTCAGCCGTTCGACCCGTACCTCGGCGTGGCCACAGCCGAGCTGCTGCGCCCGGGTGAGCGCTGCATCGCTGAGCTCCGTGAGGGGCACATCAAGGAAGCCCGGATCCAGGTCTGGCACGGCCGCCAGCCTAGTGGTCGGGCCTCGAACCACCACCGTGGGCCGCGGTCAGGATGCGCGGCGGCGGGCCGCCTCGACCGGTCCGGAACGCACCCGGACCGATCCCAGGGCCGCCATCAGGGCCCGCCCGGTCTGCTCAGGGCTGAAGTCCTTGGCCCGGTCGTGCCCGCATCGGACCAGGTCCGAGCGCAGCCAGCTGTCCAGCAGGACCTGCCGCACACAGTGCCGAACCTCGTCGGCCCGGTGGGGGTCGACCAACAGGGCCGCCGACCCGCACACCTCGGGGACGGCGGCCGCCGTCGACGCGACGACAGCGGTGCCGCGAGCCATCGCCTCGAGCGGCGGCAGCCCGAACCCTTCGGATGTCGACAGGTAGACCAGCGCTTCGGCATCGGACAGCAGCACCTCCCGCTCGGGATTGCTGACCCTGTCCAGAAAGACGATCGTGCCGCTGCGAGCGCCGGCGGCGGCGAGATCCTCCGCCTGACTGCCGAACCTGCGACGGCCGGCGATCACGAAGCGGTGGCCCGCCAACCGCGCGTTCTCCGCCTGGGCCGCGCGAAAGGCCCTGATGGCCAGGGCGACGTTCTTCCGCGGGTGCACATGTCCCAGATGCAGCAGATAGGGCGGCCGTACGCCGCGGTCGGCCAGGGACTGCCGAGTGGCGGCCACCGCTCGACCCGGTGGGTCGATGGCGAGTGGGACGACGTGAACCGCGTTCGGCGACATCCCGAAGGTGGCGACGAGATCGGAACGGCAGAACTCACTGGTGGTCAGCACGGCCGCGGCGGCGCTGACCTGCTGGCGGACCAGGGTGCGCAGCGGCAACCTGGCCCGTGGATACGTGTCGGGCAGATGTGCGAAGGAGAGGTCGGCCGCCATCAGGGCTACGGGCGCTGGCGACCACAGGGGAGTGTTCGTCAGGCTGACCACGACGTCGGGACGCTCGCCGCGGCGGGCCAGAGTGGCCAGCCACTGGGGAAGTGTGTACCCGAAGTGGACGCTGCGCGCCCGGCGGACCACCCGGTCGACCACGAACCCCCGCCGCGGACCGGCCTCGCGAGGAAGGTCGGCCCCCGCCGTCGCCAACACCAGCACGCGGTCCCGAGGCCGGACCACCGTGACGAGGCCGCGGAGCAGCGAGCGGGTGACCGTCTCCTCCCGTCCCTGCTCGGAGCCGATGCCGGTCGCGTCGATGGCGATGATCATGATCATCGGTCCTTCCGGGGGGTTCCCAGTGGAGTGAGCAGGTTCCCCCGGCGGCAGCCGGACCCCGTCGACCGCTGCCTTGTGCGACCTGATGCTAGCCCGATCCGGTCCTGCTCGACGGGCTTACCGAAACTCCCTGGGGACCCGGCGCGGATTGGTGGAAACGGGCCCGACCGCCGGTCTGCACGGATCCGTACGTCAGGTCTTCCCGGCGATGTGAGCGGCTGGCGTTGCTTTCCACGGGGCTGCGGGTGCCCCGGACTACGATGCGATCTTGGCTGGCCTGCCGGCTACGGCGGGTGCTTGGGGTCGGGCGTACGTCGTCCGCAGCAGTGCATACGCCGATCCAGGAGCAAGGCCAGTGTCAACCCCATTCGATCCCGCTCCCGACGAGCTCGGCCAGGGCCGAAGATCCCCGCGGCGGGCGTGGCTGCCGCTGATCCTGGTCGCGGTCGCCATCGTGCTCGTCGGCTCGCTGTCGACCGGACTCCTCTACGCCTTCACCGTCGACAAGGCGGTGAACGACAACCTGCGACGCCAGTCGGTGATGCCTCGGGACTCCCGAGCCGGGAAGGGCGCCAGGCCTCGACCGAGCAAACCACCGGCCACCAGTCCCGCCCACGACGCGCTCAACTACGTGCTGATCGGCGCCGACGACTCGGCGGGCGGCGCCAGCCGCAGCGACGCCCTGGTGGTGCTTCACCTGGCAGCGGACCGGCGCAGCGCGTACCTGATCTCTTTTCCGCGCGACCTGTGAGTGCCGATCCCCGGGTACGGCCGCAACAAGATCAACGCGGCGTACGCCTTCGGTGGGGCGGAGCTCACTGTGGCGACCCTGGAGGGGATGCTGGACGTACGGATGGACCATGTCGCCCAGATCGACCTGGACGGCTTCGTCGGACTGACCGACGAACTCGGCGGGGTCCGGGTCTACAACAGATACCGATCGGTGTCCAACGGATACAGCTTCCCGGCAGGCTGGATCACGATCAGCGGCGAGCAGGCGCTGGCCTACGTCCGGGAGCGCAAGCAGCTGCCACGGGGAGATCTGGATCGGTCGGAACGGCATCGGGCCGTGGTGCTGGCCATCCTCGCCAAGGGGCTCAGCCGGGACACGATCCGCAACCCGCGCCGGTTTCTCGCCTTCACTTCCGGCGTGGCCAGGCATGTGATCGTCGACGAGGACCTGACCCCTGAGGAGCTGCGCAGCACCGCGCTCTCCCTCCGGTTGACCCCGGCCGACGTCGCCTCGGTCCAGGCTCCCGTGGCCCGGTTCGACCGGTCCAGCAACGGACAGAGCATCGATGTCGTGGACCGTGCTCAGCTCGCAGAGCTGGCCGGAGCCTTGCGGGAGGACACCATGGACGCCTAGGTCCGGGCATACCCCGGGTAGGGGACGAGGCGGTCGGCAATGCTGTCGACGGCGCTGCGGATGGCGGAGAACGACTGGTCGTAAACCTCCTGAGCCAGCCGGTACGGGTCGACCACGTCGTCGGCATCCACCGGTCCCACGACCATTCGCCGCCCCGCCGCCGCCAGGGGCACGGCCGCTCGGAGCCGGCCTGCGACCGAGCCGGCGGGTAGCTCGTCAGGGCGGATCTCGCGGAGCAGCCGGGCGAACTCCAGCAGGGTGAAGGCGCGCCGTACCGCACCCGGCGCCAGTTCCACCGCCTCGGCCCGGTGTCCCCGGGTCAGGCCGAGGACCAGGTCGGCTCCATTGATCTCTGGGGCGGTCAACCGTCGGGCGGTGAACCCCGTCGTCTGCAGCCCCAGAGCTGCCAGATGAGCGGCCATCGGAGGCTCGATCGGCCGCCCGACCAGGCCCAGGGTGCCGGCCGACGCCACTGCGACGCTGGGTCCCAGTCGCGCGGCGAGCAGCAGCTGGGCGGCCGGGGACCGGCAGACATTGCCGGTGCAGACACAGAGGATCGCGTACGGTTTGTCCGTGCCGTCGGTCATCGTTCCTCCTTGTGCTGTTCGAGTAGCAGGCCGTCTGCCGCCGCGGGTCGCTGCAGCTGGCCTGTCGTCTCGGTGGTCCATGGCAGGGCCGTTAGGCTTCCGCGCATGCCCGACTTCCTGAAGGGCCACTGGTCGAAGGCGGCTATCGGGGGGTTGGTCTTGGTCAACGTCGTCCTGCTGGTCTTGCTGGCCGTCGACCAGAGGACCCGTCCGATCCCCGCCGAGGCCGTTCCGGCCGGTGGGCAGTCACGCACCGGGACAGACCTCTCACCTACCTCCGCAGGCACGTCAGCCAGTCCGCAGCCGACGACCTCTACGGTCGCGCCGCGGGTGCCGTCCAGCACGGTGTCGCCGGGCTCCGAACGGCCACCGGTCAAGCGGCTGCTCACGGTCAACTCCGCCACCTTGGGCTGGCGAGCGGTGGCCGGCCCGTGCCCGACGGATCCGAGGGTCGAGGTTTCGCGTGACGGCGGCCGGACCTGGCGCCCGACCGACTCCGGCCTCCAGTCGATCTCCCGCATGCGCAGTTACAACGAGTCAGCGGTGTTCGCCGTGGGCGGGAACGACAACTGTGAGTCCCAGTACATGGCGTCCGGTGGACCGGCGGAGTCATGGGGCGCCAATCCGCGGCTGCTTGGCCAGACCTGGTATCGGTTGCCGACCGAGCCCAACCAGATCCACGCGCCAGGCGGACGGCTGACCGACCCGTGCGACGATCACCTCCGGGACGTCGCCGGTCTCGGCGTCGCGGGTGCGGCGGCACTCTGCGGGAAGGGCACACTCCGACTCAGTCAGAACGGCGGCAGGCAGTGGCGTGACGTGGCCGGGGTGACCACAGGGCGAGCCATCGGGGCCGACGAGAAGGTCTATGTGCTTGCCTTGCGCAAGTCCAGCTGCGCCGGGGTCGGCGTGGTCCTGCTCGGACCGGGGATCCGGGAGATCAAGCCGGACTCGATTCGGTGCGCGCCGGTCGGCGGTGGCTCCGATGAGGACGTCGCGGTTGCCGTGCGTGGCCGGGTCTTGTGGCTGTGGGTCGGTGACGATGTGGTCACGTCGACCGATCGAGGCCGGAACTGGGAGCGTGTCTGAGCCATCGGAGGAGTGGTTCACCGTTGCCCCCAGGCCTCAGTGGGAGACCGGGGTCGCCTCCCGGCTGCGGTGTCGTTCCGGCTGTGCCGATCCTTCTGCCCACCCGTTGACCCTGGCCCGCTTCTGGTACGCGGGCTCGGGCCGGGCCCGCTTGGGCGTCGCTGCGGCAACGACGTCGGTTGCCGGGAGCGGCTCGTAGCCGGCGTCGTAGACGTAGGCGGCCGCCTCCTGACGGGCGATCTTGTTGACCACGACGCCATGGAGGTGCGCGCCGGCGGTCTGCAGCGACTCGATCGCCTGCTGCAGTTGCGGACGGTGGACCCGGTCGGCGCCGATCACCAGCAGGGAGCCACCGACGAGGCCGCTCAGCACTGCGGCATCGGTCACCGGCAGCAGCGGTGGGGTGTCGAGCAGCACCACGTCATATCGTGCGGTCAGCTCGCCCAGCAGTCGCTCCATGGCCGCCGAGCCGAGAAGCTCGCTCGGATTGGGTGGAATCCGGCCGGAGGCGAGCACGTCCAACGTGCTGTTCTGCCAGTGCTGGATGACGTCGCGCAGCTCGGCCCTGCCGATCAGCACCGTGGTCAGGCCCACCCGGCCCTCCATGCCCATGCAGCTGGCCACCGACGGCCGGCGCAGGTCGGCGTCGACCAGGATCACCCGGGAGCCGGCATCGGCAAGCGCCACCGCCAGGTTCAACGCGGTGGTCGACTTGCCCTCGCCGGGGATCGCGGATGTGATGACGATCGAGCGCGGGTGGTCTCCCACGTCGGTGAACTTGATGTTGGTCCGCAGCCGTCGGACCGACTCGGCGGCCGCACTGAGCGGCTCGTCGCGCAGGATGATGGGGTGGGCCGGCACCTTGTCGTCATGTCCGATGACCCCCAGCAACGGACTCTCGGTGATGGCTCGTACGTCGTCCTCGCTTCGGATCTTCGTGTCCAGCAGGTTGCGCAGCAGGGCCACGCCGACGCCGAACAGGATGCCGAGGAGGACGCCGAGCACGAGATTGCGCAGCACCTTGGGTGACGACGGGGCGGTCGGCACGAGCGCCGGCGCCAGGGTGGTGGCCTGCACGGCCTTGCTGCCATCCGCGCGCTCCGGCGACAGGTCTCCGGCGACGTCGTCGACCTTGGCACCGATGGCGTTCGCGATGTCGGCGGAGCGCTTCGGGTCGGTGTCGACAACGGAGATCTCCAGGATCACGGTGTCCGGCGGAATGACGGCGGTGACCTTTCGCGCGAGGTCCGTCGAGGTCGTCTGGAGATTCAGCTGGCCGATCACCGGGTCGAGCACGAGAGGTGAGGTCGCGACCTCTGCGTAGGAGGTCATCTGCTTCTCGGCGAAGCTCGTGCCCTGAGCCAGGTCTGTCAACGAGCTCTGATTGCTGCCTTCGACGGCAAAGTAGAGCCGCGTGGTCGCGGTGTACTTCGTGGTCATCGCGAGTGTTGCAGCCGACGTCAGCGCGATGGTCAGCAGGGCAACAATCGTCACGCTGACCCAGCGTCGCCGGAGAACCTCAAGGTAGTCGTGCAGATCCATGGGGCTGACACCTCGTCCTTGGTAGGCGGCCCCCGAGGTCCAGAGGTCATCTTTACATAGCACCCGCACCTCGGGTAGGGCCGAGTTTCGGAAGCTCACCTTCAAGGCTGAATGACTCGGCACGTCGTCGCGTGCCGCTTTGGATGTGGCCTTGTGCGGAGAGATGGTTGGGTGGTTGACCGCGCCGGCTGTCGGATGCGGCCTTGTGCGGAGAAACGGCGGGGGCACGCACAGCAGTCCGGACCAGGGTCCGCACCGTTCGGAGGAGAACGCCAAGGTCACCGGCCAGCGAGCGGGTGCGCACGTAGTTGGCGTAGAGCTGCGCCTTGCGCGGCAGCAAGACGGTCCGGTAGTGGGAATCGGGGTCGTCGGCCAGCGCGAGCTCGTCCGCCTCGGCGACGAACAGGATGCTGACCGGATCGGTGATGCCCGGGCGCACCGACAGGATCGTCTGCCGCTCCTCCGCCGTCCACAGGGCGGCGTACGCCGGCACCTCCGGTCGCGGCCCGACCAGGCTCATCTTTCCGCGCAGCACATCCCACAGCTGCGGCAGCTCGTCAAGCTTGCTGCGGCGCAGCACCGCGCCGATCCCGGTCACCCGGTGGTCACCGCTCGCAGTCACCAGCGGGCCGGCGGCGTCAACCCGGAGGGTGCAGAACTTGTGGATCCGGAACGGCTGCCCATACCGCCCGACCCGTTCCTGCCGGAAGATCACGGGGCCCGGACCGCTTCTCCGGACGAGCACGGCGATCAGTCCGAGGCCCGGTGCGGTCAGCACGAGTCCGAGCGCGGCCAGCGCCAGGTCGAGAGCCCGTTTGGCCGCGTCGTCGAGCGCAGGGGTCACGACAGCAGCCGGCTCACCACGGCCACCACCCGGTCGGCACCGTCGTCGGTCATCGCCGAGTACAGCGGCAGGCCGACGACCCGCCGGAACTCTGCCGAAGCCACCGGGAAGTCCGTATCCCGCAGGGCGGCCCGGCCCCGCCAGTACGGCTGCTGGTGCAGCGGGATGAAGTGCACGCTGCAGCCGATACCGGCAGCGGCGGCAGCGGCGATGAACCCGTCGCGTCCGATCGGGGCCTCGTCATGCAACCGGACGACGTAGAGGTGCCAGGCGTGCAGGTCGCTCGGGGAGCCGCGGCAGGGCAGTTCGAGGGGAAGGTCGCCCAGGCCCTCGTCGTACCGGGTGGCGATCGCCGCCCGCCGGTCGCGCATCGACCGCGCCCGCCGGAGCTGCACCCGGCCGAGGGCCGCCGTGGTGTCGGCCATGTTGTACTTGAAGCCAGGCGCGACGACGGTGTAGCGCCAGGCCGGCGCGGTACTTCGGTAGCGGTCGAAGACGTCCCGGTCGATGCCGTGCAGTCGCATCGTTCGTGCCCGGTGGGCGATGTCAGTGTCGGCCGTGACGAGCATCCCACCCTCACCCGTTGTTATGGTCTTGGTCGCGTAGAAGCTGAACACGCAGGCGTCGGTTGGCCCGGCGCCGACCGGGATGCCGTCGGTACGGGACGGAAACGCGTGCGCGGCGTCCTCGACAACCCGGAGACCGTGATCACCGGCAAAGCCGGACAGATCGGCGTAGCTCACCGGGAGACCCGCGAAGTGCACCGGGATGACCGCTCGGGTGGCTCCGGTGACCGCGTCCTTCGCGGCCTGCAGGTCGATGTTCAGCGTTGCCGGGTCGACGTCGACCAGCACCGGTTCGGCGCCCAGGTAGCGAACCACCTCGGCGGTGGCGGTGAACGTCCAGGTCGGGACGATCACTTCGTCACCTGGGCCGATTCCGGCCGCCTCCAGCGCCAGATGGAGGCCGGCCGTCGCCGAGTTGACGGCGATGGCTTCGACTCCGCCGCCGATCTGCTCGGCAAACTCCAGCTCGAAGGCGGCGGTTCGCGGACCTGTGGTCAGCCAGCCGCTCCGCATGGCCTCGACGACGGCGGCGATTTCGTCCTCGCCGATATCCGGCATCGCGAAGGGTAGGAACGGTTCGGAGGACGCCACCGGGGTGCTCCAGTACTCCCCGAGAAGTTTCAACAAAAAGCCCACGCTCAGCCTGTAAGGTACCCGTCGGCATCAGGTCAGCCGGTCGGTTGACACTGCGCCGCTCGGGGATGTAGCGAGACCGCCGCCACGGCAAGAGAGGATCCCCGGGCTCCATGCGCTCTGGCCTGCGAACCCCCTTGTACGACCCGGCCGCCACTCAGCGGGTCCCGGCGTGACAACGAACACGATGCAGGACGCCACTGTGGCCATCACCGGAGGAACGGGGTCGTTCGGCTCCACCATGGCGGGGCATCTGCTGGATCGGGGCGTCGCCCGGATCCACATCTTCTCCCGCGACGAGGCCAAGCAGGACGACATGCGGAAGCGGTTCTCCGACTCCCGGCTGCGGTTCTTCCTCGGCGACGTCCGCGACTACGAGAGCGTGCTGGAGGCTCTCTCCGGAGTCGACTACGTCTTCCACGCCGCCGCGCTCAAACAGGTGCCGTCCTGTGAGTTCTTTCCGCAGCAGGCAGTCCGAACGAACGTGCAGGGCAGCCACAACGTGATCGAGGCGGCATCGGCCTCAGGCGTACGGAGCACGGTCTGCCTCAGCACCGACAAGGCGGTGTACCCGGTCAACGCCATGGGCATGTCGAAGGCCCTGATGGAGAAGACGGCCCAGGCTTTCGCCCGCAACCACCCCAGGTCGACGACGATCGTCTCCATCACCCGCTACGGGAACGTCATGTACTCGCGCGGGTCGGTCATCCCGCTGTTCGTCGAACAGCTGATGAGCGGGCGACCGCTGACCGTCACCGAGCCCACGATGACGCGGTTCCTGATGTCGCTGCAGGAGTCGGTCGAGCTCGTGGAGCACGCGTTCAGCCATGCGCAGCCGGGTGACCTGTTCGTCCGCAAGGCGCCGGCCTGCACGGTCCAAGTGCTGGCCGAGGCCGTCGCCGAGCTGCTGGGGATCGACGAGCCGAAGATCAACACCATCGGTGCCCGGCACGGCGAGAAGCTGCACGAGACTCTGCTGTGCAGCGAGGAGATGATCAAGGCCGACGACCAGGGGGACTACTTCCGGGTGCCGCTGGACGCACGCTCGCTGGAGTACGAGCTGTACTTCTCCGAAGGCGAGCAGCGGACCGCGATGCTGTCCGACTACACCTCGGCCAACACCGAGCGGCTCGGCGTTGCCGCGACCAAGGAGCTGCTGCTCCGCATCCCGGAGATGCAGCGGATGGTCGGGGCACTCGTATGAAGGTCCTGCTCACCGGTGCGGCCGGCTTTCTCGGCTGGCACACAAGGGTCCGGCTGAAGGCGACGACCGACCACGAGATCATCCCGGTCAGCCGATCGACCTGGCCGGACCTCGACCGGCTGGTCATGGATGCGGACGCCGTGATTCATGTCGCCGGCGTCAACCGGGGACCGGACGGGATGGTGCGGGACGGCAACATCTGGCTGGCCGAGGAGCTGGCGGCGGCGGTGCGCTCCAGCGGGGCCCGGCCGCGGCTCGTGTTCGCCAACTCGGTCCAGTCCGGCAACCCGAGCGCGTACGGGGAGGGCAAGTCGGGCGCCGCCGAGGTGCTGGGTCGGCTTGCCGGCGAACGCGGCGCTCCCTTCGTCGACGTGCGGCTGCCCAACCTTTTCGGCGAGCACGGCCGGCCGCGCTACAACTCCTTCGTCCCCACCTTCGTGGAGGCGGTGATGGATGGCCGGACACCGCTCATCGAGGACCGGCCCATCGAGCTGCTGCACGTCCAGCAGGCAGCGCAGGCGCTGATCGACGGGCTGGAGGGAAGATCCCGGCAGATCCAGCCGCGGGGCACGCCCACCACGGTGCAGACCGTGTACGACACGCTGGTCAACTTCCACCGGCTGTACGCCTCGGGTGACATCCCGCCGCTGCTGAGCGGGTTCGATCTGGACCTGTTCAACACCTTCCGCGCTGCTCTCTTCCCGGCGCACTACCCGATCCGGCTGGACGTCCGGGCCGATGACCGGGGCTCCCTCGTCGAGGTGGTCCGCGCCCACGGTGGCCAGGGTCAGGCTTTCGTGTCCTCGACCCGGCCGGGCATGTCCCGTGGCGAGCACTTTCACCTGCGGAAGGTCGAGCGCTTCGTGGTGCTCGCCGGCCAGGCGACGATCACGCTCCGTCGGCTGTTCAGTTCCGAAACGGTGACCTTCGCGGTCGGTGGCGTCCGGCCCTGCATCGTCGACATGCCGACGTTGTGGGCACATCGGATCACCAACAGCGGATCCAGCCATCTGACCACACTGTTCTGGAGCTCCGAGCTGTACGACCCAGCCTGTCCGGACACCTATCCCGAGCCGGTCTCGATCGCGCTGCGGGAACTGGTCGACGTAGGGGCCGGGAGTTGACCGTCTCGGCATCGCCGGCAGATGATCATGACCGGCCGCACGTGGTCCTGGTGCACCGCTACTTCTCTCCGGATACACCGCCCTACGCGACCATCCTCTTCGACGTCGCCACGACGTTGGCGCGGGCGGGCCTTGCGGTGACCGTGCTCACCTGTCAGCCGTCTTACTCCCGCGCGGCGGCGCACCGGGCACCGGTGCAGGAGGAGCCGGCGCCTCGACTGCGTATCCATCGCTGGCCGGTGTTGCCCGATCGGACCTCTTGGCCGGCCAAGGTGGCGAACCTGGTGAGCTTCGTGAGCCGGGTGGTGATCACCCTCGCGCGGATGCGCCGAGTCGATGCCGTGATGGCCGCATCCACGCCGCCGGTCTTCGTGGCGCTGTTCGTGTCCCTGGTCGCCCGCATCCGCGGCTTTCCCTTCGTCTACCACAAGCAGGACATCTATCCCGAGATCGCGACGGTGCCGGGAGGTCTGCCAGCGCTCGCCCGCATGCTTCTCCGCCGGCTCGACGCCGGATCGGACCGCCGGGCCCGCAGGGTGGTCGTCCTGTCGACCGACATGGCGGCCACCGTTCAGGCGCGGGGCGTCCCGGCGGATCAGATCACGGTGCTCAACAACTACGACCCCTGGGCGCTACCGCCGGAGTTGCCGCGGCACCGGCGGGAGCGCGGGGGTCGCACCGAGGGCGCTCAGCTCAAGATCATCTACGCGGGGAATCTCGGCCGGTTCCAGAACATCCCGCGGATCGCCGAGATGATGGCGCACTTCGAACAGAACCCGAGAGTCAGGTTCGACATCGTCGGCGACGGTTCGCTGAGACCCTGGCTCGAGCGGTTCGCCGAGAGGAACGCTCTCCGCAAGGTCTGCTTCCACGGCTACGTCTCGCCAGATCGACTGGCCACCATGATGCGCCGGGAGTCCGACGTCGGCCTCGTCTCGCTGTCTCCCGGGGCGATCCGGAACGC
>JBKPNA010000016.1:0-5169 GCA_046765695.1 Actinomycetota bacterium
CGCTGATCGTGAACAAGATCCGCGGCACCTTCAAGTCCGTCGCGGTCAAGGCCCCCGGCTTCGGTGACCGGCGCAAGGCCATGCTGACCGACATCGCCATCCTGACCGGCGGCCAGGTGATCTCCGAGGAGGTCGGCCTCAAGCTCGACAGCGTCGGGCTTGAGCTGCTGGGACAGGCCAGGTCGGTCGTGGTCACCAAGGACGAGACCACGATCATCGAGGGTTCAGGCAGCTCCGACCAGATCGCTGGTCGGGTGAACCAGATCCGCACCGAGATCGAGAACTCCGACTCCGACTACGACCGGGAGAAGTTGCAGGAGCGGCTGGCCAAGCTGGCCGGTGGCGTTGCGGTGATCAAGGTCGGTGCCGCCACGGAGGTCGAGCTCAAGGAGCGCAAGCACCGGATCGAGGATGCGGTGCGCAACGCCAAGGCTGCCGTGGAGGAGGGCATCGTCGCCGGTGGCGGCGTGGCTCTGTTGCAGGCGGCGAGGGCTGCGAACCTCGACGGCCTCGACGGCGACGAGCGGATCGGTGCCCAGATCGTGCTGACCGCCTCCGAGGCGCCGCTGAAGCAGATCGCGTTCAACTCCGGTCTCGAGGGCGGTGTGGTCGCGGAGAAGGTGCGCGGTCTGGGCGCCGGCGAGGGCCTGGACGCGGCCACCGGTGAGTACGGCGACCTGATCGCGGCCGGCATCATCGACCCGGCCAAGGTCACCCGTTCGGCGCTGCAGAACGCCGCGTCGATCGCCGCACTGTTCCTCACCACAGAGGCCGTCATCGCCGACAAGCCGGAGAAGCCGGCACCGGCTCCCGCCGGCGGCGATCCGGGCATGGGAGGCATGGACTTCTAGGTCCCGAGCCAGCAGAACAAAAGTGAGGCGGTCCCGGAATCGGGGCCGCCTCTGGCTTTCCCAGGCCGGCGCTCGACTCACTCCACGCTGCGGAGGGGACCTGCGTGTTCGACGACGAAGCGGTAGGCGCTCAGCTGAGCAGGATCAGGAGTATCCGTCGGCCATTCAGCGGTCGGCCAGCCCTGTGGCGGGTCATTCATGGCGTAGCTCCACAGGCCGGTCTCGACCCGCCGCGGCGACCCCAGCCGGCGGGCGGAGTCCTCGAACGCTGTGACCGGCACGTTCCGGAACCGGCCGAATCCGGGCAGGTCGACCTCCACGCTCCGTGTCCCCGGCGGAAGCGCGGGGTAGTTGGTGACCAGGGCGACCGATCGTCCGGCGTCGCGCAGGCCGGAGGACCAGACACCGAGCTCGGTGCAGAGGCACTCGTATCCCACGATGCCGTCACGTTCGGTAGTCACCCAGGAGGCCGTCAGGTGCTCGTCGCCGCCCGGCGTGCGGACGAAGAGGAGTGGCCCGCTAGCCGGACTATTGTTCACCAGGAAGACGCTGGCCGGAGGCGGCGGCGACGCGACCGGTGGACCGTACTCTTGCGCCCGATACGACTCCTGGTCGCTGAGGGAGCTGAGCGTCCATTCCAGCGTCGTTCGTCCTGGGGCTGCCCAGACGTGGTCTACCGAGATCGCCTGTGTCTTTCCCGACTCGCTCCTGTACCTGATCTGGGCGCGTTCGGGATCCGGCTTCGGCGGCTCCGTTCTGCGCGCCAGATCGGTTGCCTCCCTAGCTGACGGCGCTGTCCCGAGAGGGCTGAGCGGGACGTGGGAGAAGGGGGTCACCGTCGGGATGTCGACATCGATGAACTTCATGGCGACGGGCAGCGGCGGAAACGTGATCTGCTGCAGCCGCGTCTCGCCGATCCGCAGGCTCTGCCCCAGGCGCCACGCCGGCGTACACAGGCAGTGGTTGAAGAGCCGTCGCGACGAGTGGATGAGTGGCCGGTAGACCTGCGCGTTCGCGGGGTCGAGCAGGGAAACCGCAGGGTCGAAGCTGCCGCGTCCCGGTGCGTCCAGCCCAAGCTCGATCTCCGGCAGGCTGTCACCGAACGCGTAGTGCTCAGCGCGAAGTGGCGTGATCGACCAGTCCAGGACGGTCGCGCCCTCGACCCGGCGTACGGCGTGCACGGCGATCCGCGTGGTCACCGGAATAGGTCCGCCACTGACCCAGATGCGCTCGCCAGCCACGGGCAGATTCGGATTGGTCCGCTGCGGCGGGAACCGGCTGGACTCCGGCGATGCCGCTGTCGACGACCCCGGGCTGGGAAAGAGCCCCGGCTCCTGGCTGCTGTAGGTGCAGCCGGACAACGCCATCACGGCAAGGCCGACCGACGCGACGAGGCGCGTCCATGCCGCCATTGACCAATCCTACGAGGATGGCCTCCGCCGATATCGTGGCCGATGTGTCAGCACCGCTCCGTATCGTCGACGGTCACAACGACCTGCCATACGCGATGCGCGAGGTCGGCTACGACTTCACCGGCACTGATATCGCCAATCCGCAACCTCAGCTGCACACCGATTTACCCCGGCTGCGGCAGGGTCAGGTCGGCGCGCAGTTCTGGTCGGTGTACGTGCCCTGCAGCCTGGTAGGGGCGGCGGCCGTCACGGCCACGCTGGAACAGATCGAGGCCGTCTACACGATGGTTGCGCGGTACGCCGACGACCTGGTCCTGGTGACCTCGGCCGACGGGCTGGACGCGGTGCTTGCCGAAGGCCGGGGGATCGGCAGTCTGGTCGGCGCCGAGGGCGGGCACTCGATCGACAACTCGCTCGGCGTGCTGCGTTGTTTCTACCGGCTCGGCGTCCGCTACCTGACCCTCACCCACAACGAGAACACCGACTGGGCCGACTCGGCCACCGACGAGCCGGTCCATGGCGGGCTGACTGCCTTCGGCCGCGAGGTGGTGGCCGAGATGAACCGGCTCGGCATGCTGGTCGACCTGTCCCACGTGGCACCGAGCACCATGCACCACGCACTGGACGCCAGCACCGCCCCGGTGATCTTCAGCCACTCCTCGGCCCGAGCGGTGTGCGACCATCCGCGGAACGTGCCCGACGACGTGCTGGCCCGGCTGCCCGGCAACGGCGGCGTCTGCATGATCACCTTCGTGCCCTACTTCGTCAATCCGGAGGTGTGCGCCTGGGCGGCCGAGGTCAGGGATGCGGCCGAGCAGGCCGGCGTGGACCCGCGTGACCTGGCGGCCACGTACGAGTTCTACGACAACTACCCGACGCCGGCACCCCCGGCTGCGCTGGCGGATGTGGTCGATCACCTCGAGCACGCCCGCGAGGTCGCCGGTATCGACCATCTGGGCCTCGGCGGGGACTACGACGGTGTCCCGCTCACCCCGGTCGGACTGGAGGACGTCTCGGCCTATCCCCGCCTGTTGGACGCGCTGCGTGAGCGGCACTGGTCGGACTCGGATCTGCGGCAGCTGTGCTCGGGCAACATCAGCCGGGTGCTGCACCACGCCGAGGCGGTGGCCGAGGGGTGACCGGGCCGCTCGGGGTTCCCGGCCGGGACGGGCTGCTCGAAGTCGTCGTGCTGAGCGCCGCAGACGCCGAGCGTGCGCAGTCCGGGGGAGCGGACCGGCTGCACCTGCTGGCCGGCACCGAGGAGCACGCGCGCTCGCCCGAGCCGGCTCTGGTCGGCCAGGTTCGCCGTAGCACCACGCTGCCGATCCGGGTGACGGTTCGGCTGCGGGAGGGTTACAGCACCGACGGCGGCGAGCTGGTCCGGTTGCAGGGCCTGGTGTCGGCGTTCCGGCAGGCCGGGGCCGACGGGGTGGTCCTCGGCTTCCTGAACGCGCACACCGAGATCGACATCCCAGTGGTCACTGCCCTGGTCGGCCAGACCGACTTCGGCTGGACGTTCGATCGTGCGGTCGACGCCTGCATCTCGCTCGACCGGGCCTGGCGCGAACTGCCAAGGTTGCCGCAGCTGGACGCGGTGCTCACCGCCGGTTCGCCTCGTGGGGTCACCGAGGGCCTGGACGAGCTGGTGGACCGCGCCCTGAAGGACGGCTTCGCCCGGTCGGTGATCATGGCCGGAGGGAGGCTGCTGCCCGAGCACGTGCCCTGGCTGGCGCGGGCCGGCGTACGCGCCTTCCAGGTCGGCACCGCGGTGCGGCCGACCGGGTCGACCAAGGCGTACGTGGACCCCGGCCTGGTTCGGACCTGGCGGAGGTTGATCGACGACGCGGTGCGCCGGTGACGGTCTACATCGACCCGCCGACCTGGCCGGGCCACGGCCGGCTCTGGTCGCACCTGATCAGCGACACCTCCTACGCCGAGCTGCATGAGTTCGCGGCCACACTCGGCATCCCCCGCCGGGCCTTCGAACGCGACCACTACGACGTGATCGCCGACCGCTACGCGGGGGCGGTCGCAGCGGGCGCGCGGCCGGTCAGCACGCGGGAGATCGTCCGGCGGCTGCACGCCTCCGGGCTCCGGCGGCGCAAGGTCTCCCGGCTGGCGCGCTAGTCCGACTCCCGACCAGGGGCCGTTGTCGCCAGCCCGACGGCCCGGGCCGCCCGCTGAAGTCGGTGGTCGTAGGCGATCACAACCGATGCATCGACCTGCAGGGCGGTGGCGACATGCAGGGCGTCCAGACTGCGGAGATTGGGGCCTGGTAGCAGGCCTGCCTCAGTGAACACCGCACGATCCGGCTCCACGAGATCCACGTGATCGAGGACGTCGCTGATGGCGGCCTGGGGCAGGTCGAGTCGAAGCCCGAATCGACGAAGCTCGGTCTCGAGCAGGGCACTCGAGATGGGCACTCCGCCAAGACGGTCCAGGTAGTCCTGCAGCGCAGCCGACTCCGACTCGCGAATGAGCAGCTTAGCGGCGGCCGACGTATCGAGATAGACGCTCACCGGTCGGCACGAAGCTCATCGAGCACGTCCTGCGCACTTTCCGGCCTCGACACGAGCGGCAGATCGGCGAACCCGCCGCGAATGCGGGCGGCGCGGACCCTCACGCCAGGGCTGCGCGGCGGTGGAGACAGGATGGCAACGACCTTGCCGTGGTTCGTGATCTCGAAGGTCGCCCCCGCTGCCACCTCACGTAGGATCTCCGAACTCCGGTTGCGCAGGTCGCGATGCGCAATCTGCTCAGTCATGCAACTCCCTTCTCTGTAGCAACTGTAGCAGTTGGCGCGACATGGGTAGCTGACGGTCCGCTTCACCCGAGCCTTGCCTGCCGTGGAAGATTGACCGCGACGAAAGGAGCCGGGACGTGTCCAGCTGCGCCCATCTTCAGGC
>JBKPNA010000017.1:0-6063 GCA_046765695.1 Actinomycetota bacterium
GTGCACAACTGGAGCTGGACAGCCACCCGGCTCTGGCTGCCGGCAGCCATGGCGGATGTGTTGGATCAGGACGGCGAGCCCGTGACCGAACTGGAACTCGCCGCGTGGGACGTCCGCGTCCTTGCGGAGTGACGGCGACGAAGAGCGGGAGGGAGTCCAACAGCATGTCGATTCCGGTGGAGGTTGCCGACGCAGTTGCCCTGGTGCGCCGGGAGGTGGCCGATCTGCACGCCGAACTGCCCCGCAACGGGCTAGTGGCCTGGACCGCCGGAAACATCTCCGCCCGGGTCCGCGGGGCGGAGTTGTTCGTGATCAAACCGTCGGGGGTGTTCTACGACGAGCTGACTCCGGACAACATGGTGGTCTGCGACCTGGACGGCAACCTCGTCGAGGGGAATCACTCACCGTCCTCCGACACGGCCGCCCATGCGTACGTGTACCGGCACCTGCCGGACGTCAACGGCGTGGTGCACACCCACTCTCCGTACGCCACCGCCTGGGCCGCCCGTGGCGAGCCGATCCCGTGCGTCCTGACCATGATGGGCGATGAGTTCGGCGGGGCTATACCGGTCGGGCCGTTCGCCCTGATCGGCGACGACTCCATCGGCCAGGGCATCGTGGAGACGCTTGGCAAGTTCCGCTCTCGGGCGGTGCTGATGCAGAACCATGGGCCGTTCACCGTCGGTAGCAGCGCCCGTGCCGCGGTGAAGGCCGCCGTGCTCTGTGAGGAGGTCGCCCGTACGGTCCACCTGGCCCGGCAGCTCGGTGAGCCGATCGCGATCGCGCAGCACCACATCGATGCCCTGTTCGACCGCTACCAGAACGTCTACGGCCAGAGATAGAGGAAGGACACCATGCCCATTCCCGGATCGTCCACCGTGTGGTTTCTCACCGGCAGTCAGGGCCTGTACGGGCCGGAGACCCTGGCCCAGGTTGAGCAGCAGTCCCGCTCTCTGGTGGACCAGCTCAATGATGCCGACGTCCTGCCGGTGCCGCTGGTCTGGCAACCGGTGCTCACCGACAGCACGGCGATCCACGAGAGGATTCTGGCGGCGAATGCCGACCCGGACTGTGTCGGCCTGATCGCCTGGATGCACACCTTCTCGCCGGCCAAGATGTGGATCACCGGGCTGGATGCGTTGCAGACGCCCCTGTTGCATCTGCACACCCAGGCGAATGTGGCGCTGCCGTGGGCCGAGATCGACATGGATTTCATGAACCTCAACCAGGCCGCCCACGGCGACCGGGAGTTCGGTTACATCCAGACCAGACTCGGCGTGCCCCGGACCACTGTGGCCGGGCACGTCTCGAACCCCACCACGCAGGCACGGATCGCCGGCTGGCAGCGCGCGGCACTGGGTGTGCATGCCGTCCGCACACTGAAGCTGGCCCGGTTCGGCGACAACATGCGCAACGTCGCGGTGACCGAGGGTGACAAGGTCGAGGCCGAGCTGCGCTTCGGGGTCTCGGTGAACACGTGGGGCGTCAACGACCTCGTCGAGCGGGTAGACGCCGTCTCCGACGCTGAGGTGGACGGCCTGGTCGAGGAGTACGCCGACGTGTACGACGTAGCTCCGGAGCTCACGCCCGGCGGGGACCGGCACGGGTCGCTGCGCTACGGCGCCAGGATCGAAGCGGGGCTGCGGTCGTTCCTCGCTGAGGGCGGCTTCGGCGCCTTCACCACGAACTTCGAAGACCTCGGCGGGCTGCGGCAGCTGCCGGGGCTGGGCGTGCAGCGGCTGATGGCCGAGGGCTACGGGTACGGCGGCGAGGGTGACTGGAAGACCTCGGTCATGCTTCACACGATCAAAGCCATCGGTGCCGGCGCCCCGGGCGGCACCTCGTTCATGGAGGACTACACCTACCACTGGGGACCGGGCACCCCGAAGATCCTCGGCGCGCACATGCTCGAGGTCTGCCCGAGCATCGCCGCCGACAGGCCTCGGGTCGAGATCCACCCGTTGGGCATCGGCAACCGTGAGGACCCGGTCCGGCTCGTCTTCGACGCGGCCCCCGGTCCGGCGACCGTTCTCGGGATCTGCGACCTCGGTGACCGGTTCCGGCTGGTGCTCAACGAGGTGGAGGTCGTCGGCCCCGACGAACCGCTGCCCAAGCTGCCGGTCGCCCGCGCCGTCTGGGAACCCAAACCAGATCTGGCGACCTCTGCTGAATCCTGGATCACCGCCGGCGGGCCCCATCACACTGTGCTGTCCACCGCCGTCGACACCGACCAGCTGGCCGACTTCGCCAACCTGCTCGACGTCGAGTTGCTCGTCATCGACGACACCACCACGCGGCGGGACTTCACCGACCGCATCCGCTGGAACCAGGTCTACTACCGCCTGGCCCGAGGACTCTGACCGATGACCGACGAGCTACGCGAAGCCATCCAGACCGGCCGCACCGCGTTGGGAATCGAGCTGGGCTCGACCCGGATCAAAGCCGTGCTGACCGGACCAGACCACGGCCCGATCGCCGTGGGCAGCCACGAGTGGGAGAACCAGTTCGTCAACCGATTGTGGACCTACTCCCTTGACGCCGTGTGGACAGGTCTTCAGGACTGCTACCGCCGGTTGGCCGCCAACGTCCTCAGCCGCTACGACGTGGAGCTCAGCACCGTTGGCGCCCTGGGTGTCTCGGCGATGATGCACGGATACCTGGCCTTCGACGGCGATGGCAACCTGCTGACCCCGTTCCGGACCTGGCGCAACACCAACACAGGCCCGGCCGCGCAACGGCTGACCGCCGAGTTCGGGCACAACATCCCGCACCGGTGGAGTGTCGCCCACTACTACCAGGCCATCCTGGACGGCGAAGACCACGTGTCCGAGGTCTCCCACCTGACCACGCTGGCCGGTTACGTCCATTGGCAGCTCACCGGTCAAAGGGTGCTCGGCGTCGGCGACGCCAGCGGGATGTTCCCCATCGACACGGCAGAACGCGACTACGACAGGACGATGCTCGACCGGTTCGACCGCCTCGCGGCCGAGGCCGGAGTCCCGGTCAATCTGGGCACGCTGCTGCCGGCCGTCCGGGTCGCCGGCGAGCCGGCCGGTGAGCTGACCCCCGCCGGGGCGAAGCTGCTCGATCCCACCGGCGGCCTGGCGCCGGGGACGCCGATGTGCCCGCCCGAAGGCGACGCGGGCACCGGCATGGTCGCCACCAACTCCGTGGCTCAGCGAACCGGGAACGTCAGCGCGGGCACCAGCATCTTCGCCATGGTCGTCCTCGAGCACCCCCTCCGCGGGGTCCACCACGAACTCGACCTCGTCACCACCCCCGCAGGCGATCCGGTCGCCATGGTGCACTGCAACAACGGCGCCAGCGAACTCGACGCTTGGGCGGGCCTGTTCACCGAGGCCGCCCAAGCCCTCGGCGCCTCCGCCACGCGCTCGATGGTCTTCGAAACCCTGTTCCGGGCTGCGCTGCACGGCGAACCCGACGGTGGCGGTCTGCTCGCGTACAACTACCTCGCCGGCGAGCCGATCACCGGACTTCCCGAAGGCCGGCCACTGTTCCTCCGGCGACCAGCCAGCCGCCTCACCCTGGGCAACTTCATGCGCACTCAGCTCTTCTCCGCTCTCGCCACGCTGCGGATCGGCATGGATGTGCTGCGACGAGACGAGGGCGTCCACCTCGACCGGATGTTCGCCCACGGCGGCCTGTTCACCACAGCCGGCGTCGCCGATCGCTTCCTTGCCGCCGCCCTGAAGACGCCTGTCTCGGTCGGCGACATCGCCGCAGAAGGCGGCGCCTGGGGCATCGCCCTGCTCGCCGCGTACCTGAACTGTCGTGAAGGCCAACAGAGCCTCAACGAGTTTCTTGAGCACGACGTCTTCGCCGCCGCTGCCCTTCAGACCACCACAGCCGACCCCAAGGACACCGCGGGATTCGACGCTTATATCCAGGGCTTCGTTCACGCTCTTCCCGTGCAACAAGCCGCCGTCAGTCACACCTGAAGCCCTGCCCTTACGAAACCGGTCAGAGACGACAGGAATTCGCCACCGAATTCCTTGTCGTCTCTGACCGGTTTCGTGGCGGGGCTGATGATCGGTAGGTTCGGCGGAATCTGGCTCCCATCAAGAAGAGGTGGCGTCGCTCGTGGCAGAGGACCCCGTGACCCGCTCCATCGTTGTTGGCGTCACCCCAAGGCAGCCGCCGATGGTCATCTCCTCCGCGATCCGCTTCGCCAGGCAGTTCGAGGCCGTCCTGGTCTGCGCGAACGTCGATCCCGGCAGCTACGTCGTGACCGAACATCCCGACGGCTCGATCGAGGCGCTGCCCGTCGACCCCGACGCGCCGGAGCAGACCGTCCGGCCATTCGACCGCGAACTGGCCGGTCGGATCCGTCAGGTGACTGAGCAGGCGGGCGTCCAGGTGGAGTTCCGGCAGCTGGCGGGCGATATCGCTCATGCCCTCGGCCGGCTCGGCGACGCCCTGCAGGCGGAGATGATCGTGGTGGGCAGCCGGCATCGAGGGGTCTGGTCCGGCCTGCAGGAGTTCTTCAGTGGCTCGGTGGCCGCGAACCTGGCCCATCGCCAGCGTCGTCCGGTCGTCGTCATTCCAGTGGCACCTGTGTCCGCCGGCGACCGACTGCCCTGGGAGGAGACCGACTTCTGACCCACCTCGGTTGGTCGGTGCCTGAGTGGATAGGAAGGGAGCATGGAATATCGCTACCTCGGCCACTCCGGCCTGAAGATCTCCGAGATCACCTACGGCAACTGGCTGACCCACGGCTCCCAGGTGGAGAACGAGCAGGCCCGCAGCTGCGTACACGCGGCGCTCGATGCCGGCATCAGCACCTTCGACACGGCCGACGTCTACGCCAACACGCGGGCGGAGACGGTGCTCGGCGAAGCTCTCAAGGGTCACCGCCGCGAGTCCCTGGAGATCATGACGAAGGTGTTCGGGCCAATCGGACCCAAAGGTCACAACGATCTGGGACTCTCCCGCAAGCACATCATGGAGGCCGCCAACGGCTCCCTGAAGCGTTTGCAGACCGACCACATCGACGTCTACCAGGCTCACCGCTACGACTACGAGACACCGCTCGAGGAGACCATGCAGGCCTTCGCGGACCTGGTCCGGATGGGCAAGGTGCTGTACGTCGGAGTGAGTGAGTGGACCGTTGACCAGTTGCAGGCCGGGCACGCTCTCGCCGAGGACCTGGGCTTCCAGTTGATCTCCAACCAACCGCAGTACTCGATGCTGTGGCGGGTGATCGAGGCGGAGGTCGTGCCGGCATCGGAGGAGCTCGGCATCTCCCAGGTGGTCTGGTCGCCCATTGCCCAAGGCGTGTTGACGGGCAAGTACCGGCCGGGTGAGCAGCCGCCTGAGGGATCCCGGGCCACCGACGACAAGGGTGGCGCCAACATGATCAAGCGCTGGATGCGCGACGACGTGCTGAGCCGGGTGCAGGAGCTGCGGCCCGTGGCTGAGGAGTCGGGACTGTCGATGGCTGCCCTGTCAGTCGCCTGGGTGCTGCAGAACGACAACGTCGCCACTGCGATCATCGGTGCCTCCCGGCCGGAGCAGGTCCACGACAACGCGACTGCGGCCGGCGTACGGCTGCCCGCCGAGGTGATGAAGCGGATCGACGAGATCCTCGATCCCGTGGTCGAGCGCGATCCGGCCAGGACCCTGGAGAGCTCGCCGAAGCAGCGGGAGGCGTAAACACCTCGGGACTGGGGTCGTCAGCGGTTTGTTGTGCAACGCGGCCCGGTGCGCGATCCTGTTGCTGTCCAAGGGGTGACATCGAGGAGGGTCGATGGCTCCGCTACGAGGCTCGATCTCCTCGCTCCTCGTCGTGCTGATTCTCGCGTCGAGCGCTGGCTGCGTCCGTACGGCGCCTCCTGCTGGGTCATCTGCAACGCCGAACAGCACGATGTCCACCACCGACACCGGGCAGAGCCCGGCGGAAACCGCCGGGACCGAGCCGGGTGAGAGCTCCGCCGGCGACACGACCGGCGCCGAGACCGAGCAGCCTCCGACGGAAGGCCCTACCGGCGGGGCGAGCCCTGAGGTCGA
Source organism: Actinomycetota bacterium (assembly GCA_046765695.1). Lineage (GTDB taxonomy): Bacteria > Actinomycetota > Actinomycetes > Propionibacteriales > Propionibacteriaceae > Microlunatus. The sequence goes on from JBKPNA010000017.1 coordinate 6,028, forward strand.
ACCGGCCGGGCCCGACCTCCCGCTGTTCACCGTGCC
>JBKPNA010000018.1:0-2583 GCA_046765695.1 Actinomycetota bacterium
GTCGCGTAGGGCGTGATCGTCGCCAACTTGTCCAGGTTGTCCGGCGTGAGCTCGTGCTGGACCTTGTTGAAGTACCCCTCGTACGTCCGTACCCGGCCCGCCTTGCTCGGATAGCCGACCTTGTAGATCCGGTCGATACGACCCGGCCGCAGCAGCGCCTCGTCCAGCGCCTCCGGCATGTTGGTCGCCATCATGACCAGAATCCGGTACTTCGGCGGCGGCTTGGGCTTCATGCCGAGAGCCCGTCGCAGGTAGCGGTTGATGAAGCCGCGCGGCTTCTTCAGACCGGACAGCTCGGTCAGCAGCGCTTGCAGGGTTCCCATCCCGCCGCCACCGCCCATGGCCGATCCGGGCATGAACTGCTTCCAACGACGAGGCCGTTCCTCTTCGACCACGGTTGCGCCGCTTTGCATCGCGCTACGCACGAGCATGAGCTGCGTGTCCGGCGCCAGATAGGAGAACCCGTGGCAGCCGGCAGCCTGGAACGGCGACGGTGCGGCGCGGCCCGGCCCTCCGCCGGGTCCGACCTGACCGATGGCGCCTCGGTTGCCCAGCGAGTCGGCCTCGTCGAAGAAGACGATCACGCCGCCGTACCGCAGCGCCAACTTCCGGAGCTTGCGGAACAGCGACTTCACCTTGAGGATGCCCACGCCGAAGAACATGTTGATGAAGGCGCCCGGGTCAACGAAGACGTACGGCTTCCCCGTCTCGCCGGCGACCGCCTCGGCCATCAGAGTCTTACCCGTTCCCGGAGGCCCCCAGAGCAACAGGCCGCCGGGCACGTAGCCGCCCTTCTCCTCGATCTCGTCCGGGTTCTCCAGGAACAGGATGTTCTCCTTCACCCGGGCCAGAACATGATCTTGTCCCCAGACGTCACCGAACCGGGTGGTGATGTCGTCCGGGTAGTAGACGTCGACACCGCCACGCGACAGCAACCAGAACAGGCCGATGAACTGGAACGCGATGAAGAAGAAGGCGAAGGCCAGCTGGAGGACGAAGGGCATCAGCTGCCACAGGATCGCCGGTGCCTCGAAGATCGCCACCACCGGCGAGGTGCCGAGCACCCTGCCGGCGATCACGGCGTACAGCGCGATGAAGAACAGGATCTTCAGCACCCGAGCGATGCGGAATCGGGTCCAGTCGGAGAACCTTCGACGAATCGCACGATCGAAGCGGCCGAACACGCTCTTCGTCCAGAACTGGTGATAACCGGCCCAGTGCTCGCTGATCAGGTAGTGCAGCTGCCGAAGGGCCTCCAGGCCGATCAGCACGATCAGCCACAGGCCGCTCCGCACCTGGATCCGGACCGCGTCGGTGAACGGCAGGATCGGGTTGTTGGCCCTCGAGGCCCAGAGCAGGATCAGCCACGCGATTCCGAACAGCAGCAGGAACTTGGAGCGATCCCACAAGGAGAGCGGCTTGCGCGTGCGCCGCTCCGGCTCCGGCGCATGCGCGCCCGGAGACGGCAGCCCCTCGATGGGCGGAGGCCAGTTGGGGTCGACCTCGGTGATCCCGCCACCCGGCGGCGGGTCGTACGGCGGGCCTGGCGGCGGCGCGTTCGTGCTCATTAACTCTCCCGGACCGTGAACGACGCCATCACGCCCTCCAGCTCTGCCTGACGCGCCTTGTAACACTCACTCGAACAGCGTAGGAGCATCAGATACACCTTGCTCCCATCCTTGTTCGTATACGCCGTCTGATCGAACGTTTGCGACGGTCCGCCGGCGACCCGGTACTGGTAAACCTCGTGGACACCTCGCAGTCCAGACTTCGGTGTCAAGACGGAGTCGCTGACCAGCTTGAAGTCGGTGAAGGACGTGGGGGACGTTCCCGCGGCCGAGCGAGCCGCACCAGTCACGGGCAGCACCAGATCGCGGAGGGTGTCGAGTGAGACCTCCCCGCCTGCCGCCGACGTCGGTTGCACACTGACATACACGATTGGGTCAGGTGTGTCGCTGGCGACCAGATGCGCTGGCGTTGCGGCGTTCGCAGCGTCATAGGCGACAGCCCACTCCTCGTCAGTCCCCGGGGTGGGACTGGCTCCGGTCGGAGCCGGTTGCAGCGCGCTTTGGTTGATCTCGTGCCAGGTCGCCGGGACCTTGAAATATGTCTTGTTGGCGGAGTTCGCCACATAGGTGAACTGGGGAGGGGCGCAGCCGGACGCGGCGCCGAGCATTACGCAGGTCAAGATCACCGCCGCAACGGCCGCGGCGATTCGTACGATGCTCAGCATCTGCGCCTCCAAGCTTCTTTCCACCGCAGCCTGGTTCCTCCAGTATGCGGGCAGACTGAAGTTTCTGGCTGGTCGCTGTACGGCTGTATGGCTGGATCGCCGGCACCGCGTCCATGATTCGAACGGGCCCAAAGCGGCCTCATCGAGCTCCAGATGTGGCCTTGTGCGGAGAAACGGTCCGCAAGGTGGCCGAATCTGCCTCCACATGGGGCCTTGTGCGGAGAAACGGTCCGCAATGTCGCTCAATCTGCTCCCACATGCGGCCTTGTGCGGAGAAACGATCACGCAACGTCGCCGAATCGGGCCCCCACACGCGGCCTTGTGCGTTCGCGACATCGGCGGCGGTGGCG
>JBKPNA010000019.1:0-2135 GCA_046765695.1 Actinomycetota bacterium
GCGTACTTGGTGCCTTGCTGGCCGTTCCGGCGACCCAGTTCGTCAAGTCGATGCTGGTCGATCACTCGATCTCGGGCCAGTGGTTCGGGGCCTTTCTCAACGCAAGTGAACGTCAACGTGGCCAGCCCCCCATAGCTGGTACAAAGCAGCGCAGGTAGCACGATTGGGTTTGAATCTCAGATATGACGAATGACAAGTTCCGGGTCAAGGTCCTCAACCACATCTCCGCAAACGGGCTCCGTCGACTGCCCTGGGACAGGTTCGCGGTGTCGGCCGACGTAGATTCACCGGACGCCTTGCTGGTCCGGTCCGCAGACCTGCATTCGGTCGACATCGCGTCGTCCGTGCTGGCCATCGGGCGCGCGGGGGTCGGCACGAACAACATCCCGGTGGCGGCCATGTCCGCCCGCGGCGTACCGGTGTTCAACGCGCCCGGAGCCAACGCCAACGCGGTCAAGGAGCTGGTGCTGGCCGGCATGCTGATGGCCGCCCGCAACCTGGACGACGCACTGAGGTTCGTCGCAGCGCTGGACGCTGCGGACCCCGAGCTGGAGTCTCGGATCGAGGGCGGAAAGAAGGAGTTTGCCGGGTACGAGCTTGCCGGGCAGACCCTCGGCGTAATCGGGCTGGGCAAGATCGGCTGCCTGGTGGCCGACGCGGCGATCAAGCTCGGCATGCATGTCATCGGGTACGACCCGGAGATCACCGTGGACTCCGCGTGGAGTCTGCCGGCGACGGTCAAGAAGGCGCACAGCCTGGGTGAGGTGTTACGCCACTCGCACTTCGTGACACTGCACGTGCCGCTGGTTGCGGCGACGCGGGGGATGGTCGACGGCGGCGGGGTGGCCCAGATGAAGCCGGGATCGGTCATCCTTAACTTCTCCCGCGGCGGCGTGGTCGACGAGACGGCGGTGCTGGAGGCACTGGCGGAGAAGCAGCTTTCGTGTTACGTGACCGACTTCCCCAGCCCGCAGTTACTCCGGCAGGCGGGAGTCATCGCGCTGCCGCACCTCGGTGCCTCCACCCGGGAGGCGGAGGAGAACTGCGCGGTGATGGTGGCCAACCAGGTCCGGGACTATCTGATCGACGGCACGGTCACCAACTCGGTGAACTTCCCCGACGTGGTGCTGCCTCGTGAGTCGCAGTGGCGGGTGGCCATCGCCAACGCGAACGTGCCGAACATGGTGGCGCGGGTGTCGCACGAGATGGCAGAGGCCGGGTTGAACATCGCCACCATGACCAACAAGTCACGCGGAGACCTGGCCTACACCGTGGTGGACGTGGACAGTGACGTGCCGCCCGAGGTCGTCGAGGCGATCGCCGGCATCGACGGTGTGCTCAAGGTGCGCTACCTACCAGCCAGCTGATCATCGTCCACAACTCGGCGATGATGATTTGCGGGGCTTGACCCCGTGTCCCACGACCGCCACGTCGGTTGCGGCCATGTGCGGAGGAACGGAGCCGGATTCGGTCTGATTGGCTGCCACTTGCGGCCTTGTGCGGGGAAACGGCGTCTCCGCCGCTGGACCCCGGCCGCTAAGTCGAGCATGCTGCCAGGTTGACTGGGGCCATGACCTCTATCGATTACGCCGAGCCTGCTGTCGCCCTTTCGGACGCCCGCATGCCGCTGTTGGGACTCGGCACCTGGCAGATCCGCAATTCCGACGCACCTGCGGCGACCGCAGCGGCCTTGGAGGCCGGATACCGTCACATCGACACGGCGACGGCCTATGGAAATGAAGCCGGAATCGGTAAGGGCCTGCGGGGCGTCGACGTTCCCAGGGGGTCGCTGTTCCTGACGACGAAGATGCCGCCCGACCACCTCGGTCGAGAGCGGCAGACCCTGGAGCAGAGCCTTGAAAAGCTGGGCGTTGACTACGTCGACCTGTGGCTGGTGCACTGGCCACCGAACCGGCAGGCCACCCCCCGGGCGTGGGAAGAGTTCGTGCGGGCGCGTTCGGATGGATTGGCACGCTCGATCGGCGTGAGCAACTATTCGCTGAGCCAGATCGATGAGCTGACCCGCGCCACCGGTGTCGCCCCGGCGGTGAACCAGATCCGTTGGGGAACCTCGATCTACGACCCCTCGCTCGTCTCCGGGCTGGAACAGCGCGGAGTGGTGCTGGAGGGCTACA
>JBKPNA010000020.1:0-12250 GCA_046765695.1 Actinomycetota bacterium
ACCGCCCAGAACATCAAGATCTGCGTCGACACGCTGGTCCAGGCGCATGTGGCCGATGAGTTCAAGGGCCGGGTCTTCGTGCTCTACGACATGGTGTTCAACGTCGCCCTGGTGCTGGCCGCGGTGATCGGCGCGCTGATCCTGCCGGTCAACGGCAAGTCGGTGCCGATTCTGGTGGTGCTGGCCGGGTGCTATTTGGCGATCGCCGGGTGGTTCCTCCTGGTCAGTCGCGGGCTGAGCATGAACCGGGGCACCGAGTCGTTGACCCACTCAGCCGCCCGCGTTAGCCGTCTCAAGACGGCAGAAGTGGGTGAAAGCCAGCCTGGGGACACTCGTTTGCCGTCTTGAGACGAGAAACGGCGACGGAGCGGCGGCAACCGTAGGCGGCGGCAACCAGGCTCAATGCGGCCGCGCAGCCCACCAGGCCAGGAGCTCCTCGCGGGCGCGGTCCCCGCCGAGCGGGCCCTCCTCGATCCGGCGCTCCAGTAAATAGGAATAGGCACGGCCCACGTCGCGGCCGGGCGGGATGCCGAGGATCGCCATGATCTGGTTGCCGTCCAGGTCCGGCCGCAGCGCTGCCAGCTCCTCCTGCGCCGCCAGCTCGGTGATCCGGCGCTCCAGGTCGTCGTACGCGGAGCGCAACCCGGCCGCCTTGGACTGGTTCCGCGTGGTGACGTCGGCCCGAGTGAGGATGTGCAGCCGCTCCAGCTGGTTGCCGGCGTCCCGGACGTAACGGCGGACCGCCGAGTCCCGCCACTCTCCCTCCTCGCCCAGATGGTCTCCGTAACCGTGGAACCGCAGGTGCAGCCCGACCAGGTCCGACACCGCCTTCACCACGTCGCCGGAGAACCGCAGGGCGGTCAGCCGCTTACGGACCAGCTTGGCCCCCACCACGTCGTGATGGTGGAACGACACCTTGCCGCCCGGCTCGAAGCGCCGGGTCGCCGGCTTACCGACGTCGTGCAGCAAGGCGGCCAGCCGGTTGATCAGATCGGGCCGGGCCGGCACCAGCACGTCCTGCTCGTGGCGCTCCGGCAGCCGGGACTCCAGTGCTATCGCCTGCTCGAGCACGGTCAGGCTGTGCTGGTAGACGTCCTTGTGCCGGTGGTGCTCGTCGCGTTCGAGTTGCAGCGCCGGGAGTTCGGGCAACATCCGGTCGGCGAGACCGGTGCCGACCAGCAGGTCGAGCCCGCGCCGCGGCCGGCCGGCCAGCAGCAGCCGGGTGAGCTCGTCGCGGATCCGTTCGGCGGAGACGATCGAGATGCGGTCGGCCATGCTGGTCATCGCCTGCACCACCTCGGGCGCAACCTCGAAGTCCAGTTGGGCGGCGAACCGGGCGGCCCTCATCATCCGCAGCGGGTCGTCACCGAACGAGATCTCCGGCGCCGCCGGAGTCCTGATCACCCCGTGGCCCAGGTCCGAGAGGCCGCCGTACGGGTCGTGGAACTGCTTGTCCGGCAGCGACAGCGCCATCGCGTTGATGGTGAAGTCGCGCCGCTTCAGGTCCCCGTCCAGGGTGTCTCCGAAGGCCACCACGGGTTTCCGGCTGGCGCCCGCATACGCGTCGGAGCGGTAGGTGGTGACCTCGATCACCCAGTCCCCGCCGGCGTCGTGCACCCGGCAGCCGATGGTGCCGTACTCCTTGCCGATCGTCCACACCGCCGGCGAGAAGCGGCGCAGCAACGCCTCGACGGTGTCCGGTCGGGCCGAGGTGGTGAAGTCCAGGTCGTGCCCGAGCTGGCCCAGCAGTGCGTCCCGGATGCTGCCGCCGACCAGGTGCAGCTCATGCCCGGCTGCGTCGAACAGTGCCCCCAGCCGGTCGACCACGGGGACGGTCTGGAGGTCGGGCACGGGGAACGAGTCTACGGCGGCAGGCGCTCGGCCTTGACGAAGCTTCCAGGCACCACCGCAACCTAAGATGAACCCCGTGGAGTGGCGCCGTCCGGTGGTAATCCGCGCGCTGCTGACGGCCCTGACCGTCACCGCCGGACTACTGCTGGCGACGCTCCCAACTCCGCCACCGGCGGCAGCGCGCGAGCCGGTTCCGCTGGTTCGGATCACGCTGACCTCGATGACACCGGCCCTGCCGACCCGGGACGGCGAGATCACGCTGACCGGGACCGTCACGAACATCACCAACGAACGGCTGTTTCGCGTCCAGGCCTATTTCTGGCGCAACCAGGAGCCGATCACCGATCGCCAGGGGTTCGACCGGGCGCTCGTCTCAGCTGCCAACGACCCGCTAGGCGCGCGCAGGGAACGGGTCTTCCAGAACCTGTTCACCGACGGCGACCCTTACCTCGAGCCCGGTGGAATGCGAACCTTCACCCTGACCGCCTCGGTGCAGGACCTCGGGCTGTCCGCCACGGACGGGATCTACCTGATGGGCGTGCACGCCCTGCAGAACGACAGCATCTTCGCCATCGGCCGGGCCCGCCTGTTCGTCCCGGTGGTCAGCACCAAGCCGGCCGACTCCGTGAAGATGACCTCTCTGGTCGTGCTCAACTCCCGGCCATCGCTGGTCCGGCCGGGCGTGCTGTCCGATGACCACCTGGCCACGGAGGTGGCGCCCGGCGGCCGGCTGACCAAGCTGCTGAGCGCGGCCGACGTCGCCGCCTCGAGCTTCGCCGTCGACCCGGCACTTGTCGAGGAGCTGCAGACCATGGCCGGCGGCTACTCGGTGCTCAACGGCGACGGAGCCACCCAGGCCGGCACCGGAGCCAGCGACGCGAGCCGCTGGCTGGCCGGGTTCACTGCCCTGCAAAGCCGGCGTGACGGCTACCGGCTGCTCTACGGGTCGCCCGACCTCGCCGCGCTGACCCACGACGGGCAGAAGTCGGCCATCCGCGCCAGTGCCGCGGCCAGCCGCCGGGTGCAGGCGACGCACACGCTGCCGTTGCTGGTGCTGCCAACCGGTGGCCGGGCGGACCTGGCGACGGTCGAGGCGGCCAGCGAGCTGCACCCGCGTGCCATCGTGCTGTCCGACCGCTCCGCCGCCGGGCCGGCACCCTTGCTCACCGGCCCCGGGGGCGCTCCCATCATCAGCGCCAGCACCGTGATCTCTGACGGCGGTCCCGGCCCCGACCCGCGCAAGGCCGCCGTGCAGCTCCAGCAGCGGCTGCTGGCCGAGACCTGGCTAGAGGCCACCACCTCCGCAGAGGGCGCCACCCGCGGTCGGGTCCGGCTGATCACCAGCCCGGCCCAGGCCGCCAATGCGGTCGCCAGCGCCGCCTGGCTCCAGCCGAGCCCGCTCAGCGTCCTGCTCAACTCCACCCCGGCAACCTGGCCGCAGCAGTATCACTACCCCGCTGCTGTACGCAAGGCCGAGCTGAGCCATAACCAGCTGAGCAGCTTGCGCCGCTTCAGCGCTGCTCAGCGCACCTACGCCGACCTGCTGATCGACCCGCAGGCCGCGGAGGAAGCCGGCAGCGCGGCGGTAGCCCGAGCCGCCAGCGGCGGCTGGCGCAAGCACAACAAGGCCCGGCGGGCGTTCCTCGGCTCCCAGCAGGCCGCCCTCGATGCGATCCTGGAGCATGGAGTGGAGATCCGCAGCCAGCCACGGGTGAGCACCATCGACCAGCAGGGAGTGGTGTTCCCCATCACCATCAAGAACACCCTCCCGCCCGGCCCGACACCGGACGCCAACGCGGTCCGGCTGAAACTGGTGTTCAGCTCCGGCAACGCCGACCGGCTGACCATCAAGGCCATCGACATCGGCCGCATCCCCGCGCAGGGCAACGTCACCCAGACCGCCGAGGTGACCGCGCGGGCCAACGGCATCGTTCCGGTCACCGCTCAGCTGCAGACCGAGTCGGGCCGGAAGGTCGGGCAGCCGTTTCTGATCGAGGTGCGGGTGACCCAGAACGGGACGACCGGCTGGTTCATCGCGCTCGCCGCAGGTCTGGTCCTGTTTGGCACCACGGCGCTCCGCATCCGGACCGTGGCGAAGGAGAAGGCGCAGCAAGCCGCGCTGGATGCGGAGGCCACGACCGTGCTGACGTCCGCACCGCCGGCGGACCTGCCCGCAGACCAGGCCGAGCTGGCGGGCACCCGGGGCGGCGCGCCCCCGTACCCTCCGGACCCAGGTCATGGCTGAGCCGACCACGGAACCCGACAGCGAGGCAACGGAGCCAACCGCCACCACCACCGATTCCCACCGGGCCGCCCGGCTGATCTCGGCCAGCGCCGTGATGGCCGCCGGCACCGCGCTCTCCCGCGTCATGGGGTTCTTCCGGCTGATGCTGCTGGTGTTCCTGTTCGGCAACGGCACCCGGCAGGCCGAGATGTTCACCATCGCCAACAGCGTGCCCAACAGCATGTACATCCTGCTTGCCGGCGGAGTGCTGAACACGGTTCTGGTGCCGCAGATCGTCCGGGCCATCCGCGGTGACAAGGACGGTGGCGAGGCCTACACCAACCGGGTGATGACCGCCGGCCTGATCGTGCTGGCGGGCATCACCGTGCTGCTCACCCTGCTCGTGCCGGTGATCATCTGGCTTTACTCGGCCCAGGGCTGGAAGTCCCCCGAGCTGTCGGCGCAGTACTCCTCGATGATCATGCTCGGCTACTACACGATGCCCCAGGTGTTCTTCTACGGGGTGCACGTGCTGGCCGGGCAGGTGCTGAACGCCCGCGACCGGTTCGGCCCGATGATGTGGGCGCCGATCGCCAACAATGTGATCTCCATCGGCGTGCTGCTGCTGTACTGGGTGGTCTTCGACCGGGCCGAGACGGGGGCGCCGTTCACCTCGGGGCAGGAGCTGCTGCTCGGGCTGGGCTCCACCCTGGGCATCGCAGCGCAGGCCGCCGTGCTGATCCCCTTCCTGCGCGCGTCGGGCTACCGGTACCGGCCACGCTGGGACTTCCGGCACACCGGCCTTGGCAAGACCTTCCGGCTGGCGAAGTGGACTCTCGGCTTCGTGCTGGTCAACCAGGCCGCGCTGGTCGTCGTGTCCAGGCTGGCCACGGGAGCAACCGTTGGCGGGAAGGGCGCCGGGTTGACGGCGTACGCGAACGCGCACGCGGTGTGGATCCTGCCCCACTCGCTGATCACCGTCTCGCTCGCCACCGCGATGCTGCCCGCCGCATCCCGGATGGCCGCGGCCGGAGACCGCGGCGGGGTGGCGGCCGAGACCATGCGGGCCATCCGGCTGGCGGTCACCGCTCTGCTGCCGGCCGCGGTGGCCTTCTGCGTTCTCGGGCTGCCGCTGGCGCACCTGTTCTTCGGGTTCGGGCAGGGCGCCTACGACGCGTCCTTCGTCGGCGGTGCACTGATGGCTCTCGCCGTCGGTCTGGTGCCGTTCACCATTCAATACGTCTGCCTGCGCGCGTTCTACGCGCTGGAGGACAACCGGACCACCTTCTTCCTGCAGTGCCTGATCGCCGGGTCGAACGTCGCCCTGGCGCTGCTCGCGGTGATGCTGCTCGACCGGCCGTCCCTGGTGGCCACCGGCCTGGGCGCCGCGTACTCCTTGGCCTATCTCATCGGGCTCCAGGTCTCCTTCCGGGTGCTGCGCCGCAGGCTGCCGGAGCTCAGCGGAGATGCCCTGGTCCGGCACTGCGCACGGCTGCTGCTTGCGGTCGCCCCAGGTGGGGCCGCGGCCTGGCTGATCTGCTGGGCGATCACGTCCCGCTGGCCGACCAAGCCGGCGCTGGCGGTCGCGCTGGCGATCGCCGGGATCGTGGCCGTGGGTCTGTTCCTGGTCATGGCCCGGTTGCTGAAGATCACGGAGGTGAACCAGATCGTCCGTACTGCGCGGTCACGGTCACGCGATCGAGACCATTCACCCGGCGATTCGCCACCGCCGTCGGAGCCGGAACGTGGCACCATCGAGCCAACACAACAAATCGAACCCAGTGCGCCTCCGGCGCAACGCGAACCCGCACTTCCCCTTAGCGAGAACGCAGAAACATCAATGCTTCCGGCTGTCGTCGACCCCGACCGCGACCATCTCAAGGCCGCCACCCTGCCAGCGGGCACTGTACTGGCCGCCCGCTATCGACTCGAAGAGCTGCTCGCCGAGTCCCGGCCGACCGTGACCTGGCGAGCCTTCGACCAGGTGCTGTCCCGTTCGGTGCTGGTGCACCTGCTGTCGCCCGACGACCCGGACGAGGAGAAGCTGCTCTCCGTCGCCCGCCAGGCTTCCGTCGCCACCGACTCCCGGTTCCTCCGCGTACTGGACGCTGTGCACAGCAGCGACCCGGAGCTCGGTTCCTACATCGTCTGCGAGTACGCCACGGGCCAGTCCCTCGAGGTGATCCTCAGCCACGGCCCGCTGTCCGGGCTCGAGGCGGCGTGGGTGGTCCGCGAGGTGGCCGACGCGCTCGCCGGCGTGCACAGCCTCGGTCTGTACCACCAGCGGATCAACCCGGACACGGTGATCATCACCCCCAACGGCAACGTCAAGATCGTGGGCCTGCTGATCGAGGCCGCGCTGCGACCCGCCGGCAGCACGGTGGTGCACGGCGCGGACACCCCGGAACTGGTCGACGTGACCGATCTCGGCCGGCTGCTCTACGCCTGCCTGGTGTCCCGCTGGCCGGGCGGCCCGGCCTTCAGCCTGGCCGACGCCCCGGTCCTGGGCCGCCGCTGGGCGACCCCGAGGCAGGTTCGGGCCGGTGTCTCCCCCGCTCTGGACCAGGTGTGTGACCACATTCTCGGTGACCCTCCGCGGCAGCGGGCGGCGACCATCAGCACTGCACATGAGGTGGTCGTCGCACTGACCAAGGTGCTCGGCCCCGCTGACGCCTCCGTGGACCTGGAGCGGCGGTTGCGGCAGCCGATCCCGCTGGTCGGCGCCGCGGGTGAACGTGTCGACCCGACCACCGGCTCGCCCCCCGTGTCGGCGCTGCTCAACCAGGTGGACCCCACTACCGACCATGGGTCGCCGGACAGACGCTCGCAGACAGAGCCGGGCACCGTCGGGGGGGTTCGGCCGACCGTGGCGACCACCACGCTGACCAGCGGCAGCAGCCAGGCGGCGCAGACTCCGCGCCCGGCAGCTCCGCTGAGCCCGCCGAGCCGGCGGCCGCATCGGCGTTGGATCGGGGTGCTGGTGGTGCTTGCCGTGCTGCTGGTCTCGGCCGGCATCGTCTCGGGCGTGATCTTGGACCAACGGCTCTCCGCCGGCACCCGGCCGGCGGTCTCGGGCAAGTCCAGCGGACGGGCAACTCCTTCCGGCGGCCCGGCGGGACCGATCGCAGTCTCCGGAGCCCTTGAGTTCGACCCGCAGGGAGACGATCCGAGCGAGAACCCCGACGAGGTGCCGTTCGCGTACGACGGCGACCCGAAGACGCGCTGGCGGACGCTGGAGTACCGCGGGAACCCCAAGCTGGGCGGCATCAAGCGTGGCGTCGGGCTGGTGCTGGACCTCGGCGCGGCGCATCCGGTGCACGAGGTGCGGCTCACCCTGAGCGGGACCGGCACGGATGTCGAGCTGCGGGTGCCGGCGGCTGATCCGGCCAGCACCGCCAAGCCCCCGATGACCAGCGACCGTGACTGGCGTAGCGTTGCCAAGCAGTCGCAGGCGGGGGCCACGGCGACGCTGACGGCCGGCGAGCCCGTAACCACCCGCTATGTCCTGGTGTATCTCACCTCGCTGCCGAGGGAGGGTGGGGGCTACCGGGGCGGAATTTACGAGGTCGAGGTGCGGTAGTGACCGAGGGCGTGGACCCTTCCCCGGAGTCCTCCCGCCCTGCTCGCCATCTCACATTGCATCCCCAGAATCAGGACCCGACCGACGCGGAGCTGCTGCAGGCGCACGTCGACGGCGACCCAACTGCCTTCGCCATGCTGGTGGCCCGGCACCAGGACCGACTGTGGGCTGTTGCGCTCGGCGTGATGCGGAACCGTGATGACGCCGCCGACGCGCTTCAGGACGCGTACATCTCCGCCTTCCGCCGGGCGGACAGTTTCCGTGGCGACGCCCGGGTGACGACCTGGCTGCACCGTGTGGTGGTCAATGCGTGCCTGGACCGGCTGCGCAGCCTGAAGGTCCGCGCCGCCGAGGCGCTGCCCGAGGACCTGGACCGCTCGCCCGAGCTGAGTGCGGAGTTGCCCGACCCGGTGGAGGCGGCACAACGGCGCGAGCTGATTCTCGAGGCACTGGGCCGGCTCAATGCCGACCAACGCGCTGCGCTGGTGCTGGTCGACATGCAGGGCTACTCGGTCGAGGAGGCGGCGGCCGTCCTGGGCTGCGCGCCCGGCACGGTGAAGAGCCGCTGCGCCCGCGGTCGGGCCCGGCTGGCGCCGCTGCTGGCCGCGTTGGGCGAGCCCATCGGCAAGAGGGGCGACCCCCTTGAACCCCCGCCGCGCGCCCAAGACCACACCGGAGCTCGCGAGACCGAGGAGCGTGGCTGATGACGCTGCGGGACGGACGGCACGACCCTGTTCGCGTGGATACTGGCCGAGGCACCGCAAGCCGGGCCGGACAACGGCTCGCAGCGGGCTGCCGAACGGTTGCACAGCAAGGGATTGTTGCCATGAGCACGAGGGTCGTCACCGGGGACGAGGGATGGTCGTCATGACCAGCCCGTCCGGCGGCCTTGCCGCGTCGGCGCATCCCTCGCTCACAGAGCTGGCCGAGGCTGCGGAAGGTCTGCTCGACGACGAGCGGGCGAGCCAGCTGGCCGACCACCTCGCCGGCTGCGCCAAATGCCGGGACAGCGCCGCGGAACTTCAGGCGGTCAGCGCAGCCCTGGCGGCCGTACCGGCGCCCGTGATGCCGGTCGAGGTCGCCGCCCGGCTGGACTGGGTGCTGGCCGGGGAGGCCGTACGCCGGAGCCGGCAACCGGACAGGGACAAGGAATGGGCACCGAGCCCGTCCTGGACTCGGGCGACGTTGGGCAGCTTCCGGGCCGAGCGGCCACGCCGGTCGGTGCGGCGGATCCTGCTGCCGGCCCTGGCCGCAGCCGCTGCCGCTGCAGTGGTGGGCTTCGGCGCGTACGTGGTCAGTGCCACGGCCGGACTCAACGAACCGCCGGTGGTCGCCGCGGTGAGCAGCTCCAATCTGGGTGCCCAGGCCGGGGCCCTGGCGCGGTCCGGGCTCGAAGCGCACCGGTTCTCGCGTGCCTGGCAGTGCGCCCGCGAGGTGACCGACGGCCGGATCGTTGGGCTGGCCTCCTCCACCGTCGACGGGACGCCGGCGCTACTGGTCTACACGCGCTCGGGGGCGACGACCGAGGTGATCGTGGTCAAGGGCTGCGGCACCGGCAGGCCCTCGGCCGGGCCGTCGGCCGTGGTGTCGCGCCGCTGAGCGTTTAAGGCTTCGGTTGGTCGCGTTAGCCGTGTCAACGCGGCTAACGCGTGTCGTTGGGCGCCGGCGGACACCCGCGAGCCGTCTTGACACGGCAAACGTGGCCCGAGAGGGGACACGGAATAGCTGCCGAGCCGGCATCGTTTCCCGGCTGTAGGGTTACGCCAGCCACCTCCCCGTCCTAAGGAATCCATGAGCACCGACACTGTTCGCGACGTCATCATCGTCGGCAGCGGACCGGCCGGTTACACCGCAGCCGTGTACGCCGCACGGGCCAACCTCAAGCCGCTGGTTTTCGAGGGATCGGTGACCGCGGGCGGGGCGTTGATGAACACCACAGACGTGGAGAACTACCCGGGCTTCGCCGAGGGCATTCTGGGGCCGGACCTGATGGAGCAGATGCGTGCCCAGGCCGAGCGGTTCGGGGCCGAGCTGGTCGCCGAGGACGTCACCGCGATGGATCTCACCGGCGACGTGAAGACCGTGACCGACGGCTACGGCAACACCTTCGAGGCGCGTACGGTGATCCTCGCCATGGGTTCGGGCTACCGCAAGCTCGGGCTGCCGAACGAGGAGCGGCTGTCCGGGCACGGCGTCTCCTGGTGCGCGACCTGTGACGGATTCTTCTTCCGGGGCAAGGACATTGCCGTGGTCGGCGGCGGCGACTCCGCCATGGAGGAGGCGACCTTCCTGACCCGGTTCGCCAAGTCGGTCACCGTCATCCACCGCCGCGACCAGCTCCGCGCGAGCAAGATCATGGCACAGCGCGCGCAGAAGGACCCCAAGATCACTTTCGCCTGGAACTCCGCGGTTAAGGCCATCCATGGCGACCAGTCGCTGACCGGAGTGACGCTGGTGGACACCGTCACCGGCGAGGAGCGCCAGCTGGAGATCGGCGGGCTGTTCATCGCCATCGGGCACGACCCGCGCTCGGAACTGGTCCGTGGTCAGGTGCACACCGACGGCGCCGGATACGTGGTGACCGACGGCAAGTCGACCCGGACCAACCTGCCGGGGGTGTTCGCCGCGGGTGACCTGGTGGACCACACCTACCGGCAGGCGGTGACCGCCGCAGGTACCGGGTGCGCGGCGGCCCTTGACGCCGAACGGTTTCTAGCGGACTTGGACGACGCGGGCAACATGCTGCTCGCCGAACACGAGTCGCTGCTGACCGGCGCCGGGAGCAAATAGGCCGGACTGTCGGTGGCGACCGGCAGACTGCAATGAAGAAGACACCGGGGCGGCTGGTGCCGCGCCAAGGACCGCGGGACATCGCAGGAACGAGGGAGACAGGGTATGGGTGCAGTAGCTGAGGTGACGGATGCGACCTTCTCCGAGGTCGTGCTGAAGTCCGCCAAACCAGTGGTCGTGGACTTCTGGGCTGACTGGTGCGGGCCATGCAAGCAGGTCGAGCCGATCATCGAGGAGCTGGCCAACGCCCACGGCGACAAGGTCACCTTCGTGAAGATGGACACCAACACCAACCCGGTGACCCCGGCGAATCATTACGTGCTGGGGCTGCCGACCATTCAGGTCTACAAGGACGGGGAGCTGGTCAAGTCCTTCAAGGGCGCCAAGTCCAAGTCGACGCTGCTTGGCGCGATCGAGGAGTATCTCTAGGCGAAACCGGTCACAGACGACAGCGAATCGGCCCGATCTGTTGTCGTCTGTGACCGGTTTCGTGAGACAACAGGAGTGTGGGGACTGAACGAGTGCGCCCGTTGCTGAGGAGACTGCTCGGAGGGCTGCGGGACCGGCTGCCCGAACCCGACCGACCACCGGGAGCTCGGCCGACCGAGGACCCGGCGTTGTTCAGGCAGCTGATCTACGGCGACCCCGCCCGCCTGCACGTGGCACCGACCGCCGTACTGAACAACGCCTTGTTCAACCTCTCCTCCGGCGAGGTCACCATCGGCGACTACGCGTTCTTCGGCCACAGCGTTTCGGTGCTGACCGGAACCCACGACTGGACCAAGTTCGGTCCGGAGCGTCAGGTGGCCGTGCCGACCTCGGGCCGGGACGTGGTCATCGAAGAAGGAGCTTGGGTTTCCAGCAACGCGATCATCGTTGGTCCTTGCCGGATCGGCGCCCACGCCGTCGTGGGTGTCGGATCGCTGGTGCTGAAGGACGTGGCGCCCTACACGATCGTTGCTGGCAACCCCGCCCGGGTGCTGCGAACCATCCCCGGGCCTGGCGACGCAGCCGCAGAACGCACAGATCCCGAAGCCGGTGCCGGCGCGGTGGGCGCTGAATGACGATCGACAGCCGCCGGCAATCAGCCGACTCGGCCGATCGCTCGGCGCTGGAGGCGCGCGTGGCGGAGCTGGCGCGAGACCTGGAGGCGGCTCAGCAGCGTGTCGGCCAGCTGGAACGCCAGCTGACGAGCTTGCGGCAGTTGATCACCGGCAGTGGGCCGCGCTTCGATGCCCTGTACGCGGAGTTCGAGGAACGGTTTCGCGGCACGTTCGACGACGTGACCGAGAAGGTTCGTGCGTACCTGCCGGATGTGCACCGACTCCTCAGGCAGCCCGATACGCCCGATCGCCCACGCGTACTCGACATCGGATGTGGCCGCGGCGAGTGGCTCACCGTGCTACGCGACGCCGGGATCCCGGCGGCCGGGGTTGACACCCATCCGGAATTCGTCGAGGCGGCCCAGGCTCGAGGCCTGGACGTGGCGGCAGGCGACGCCATCGAGCACCTGCGAGGCCTGCCGGCTGAGAGCCTCGACCTGGTCACCGCCTTCCATCTCATCGAGCACCTTGACGTGGAGTCGCTGCTGGCCTTGATGGAAGCAGCGCACCGGGTGTTGCGCCCCGGCGGCTGCCTTCTCTTCGAGACGCCCAACCCGAGCAACCTGACGATGGCGGCCTGCGACTTCTACAACGACCCGACGCACCGGGCCCCACTGCCGGCCGCGCTGACGGAGTTCCTGATGGGCGCCTCGGGCTTCGCCGAGATCGAGGTCCGACCACTCCATCCAGCGAAATCCCCGC
>JBKPNA010000021.1:0-4040 GCA_046765695.1 Actinomycetota bacterium
GCCGCACCCGATTCACGGTCCGTCCGCTGCTGCCGCGCTTGACCAGCGCCACCGAACCCCGGTAGGACCGGACCGATCCGCTGGGCAGCACCACCGGTATCACCCTGCCCGTGCTGTAGAACGACCAGGTGCTCGACGACAGCCCGGTCCGCTGTGTCACGTACGTCCCGCTAGCAGTGCGGTAGCTGAGCCGGTAGCCCGAGCCGGAGCGACTGATCCGCCAGGACTTGTACTTCTCCCCCGTGGGCACGCTGTAACGGCCGCCTTCGCCGTCCCTGACGTTCAGCCCGTCGACCGGCCGCACCCGCAGCGAGCCGTCGCGGTCGCTGCTGATCCAAACCTTGAGCACGGTGCCGCTCGGCATCGTCTTCAGTTGGGTGCCGGGATAGTAGAAGGTCAGGATCTGCTGCCAGGGAAGGCCTCTTCGGGCTGCCCCGTACGCCCCGTACTGGCTCATCCCGAAGCCGTGGCCCCAACCGGCCCCCTTCACCGTGAAACCGCCCGAGTGTGGAGCGGCGACCCGGTCGGCCTGTGCGACCGGTGCCGGCGCGACCAGCATCGTCCCGGTCAGGGCGAGAACCACCGCGGCACCCAGCAACCGCCCCGAGCGGCCCCGGACGAGGGTGGAGGGGCACGCGGGAAACGACATGTCCATCCATTTCGTTTGGGAGTCCATCTAGCGTGCATGATGTCAACACGACGCGCCAGAGTTACGAAAATAAATCTCTGGGACAGATGTCAAAGAGTTGCGGGTGCACTGATGTCGATTTCGTGACCTTCGGCTGCCGAGGCGTAGCAGGCGTCGATGACTTCGGCCCGAGCCAGCGCCGCCTGGGCAGCCGGCCGAGGGTCCAGACCAGAGCGGACCAGCGCGAGGAAGTCGGCTACAGCCTCCAGGTGCTCTCCGTCGGGCGGCAGCGGAGGTTGCAGAATCTGCGGTTGCCCATCGTGTTCGGTCCAGACCGTCAGCGACCGCTTCGGCGTGCCCGCCGGAGCCCACTCGATGCCGGCCCCGCCCTCGCCGCCGTAGACGGTGACGTAGCAGAGGTCCTCCGGCACCCACTGAGCCCAGCTGCACTCCAGCAGCAGGGTGGCTCCACCGGTCAGCCGGAGAAACGCGGTAGACAGGTCCTCCACGTCGAACTCGCCGTCGGAGATCCCTGTCTTCTGCATGGTCGCCGACACCGGCGCGCCCCGGCCACGAGGACCGAACTCTGCGTACGTCGCGGCCGTCGCAGTCCGCACCTGCGGCTCGTCCAGCAGGTACAGCACGATGTCGAGCATGTGGACGCCGAGATCCATCAGCGGCCCGCCGCCCGCGGTGGCCCGCCGGGTGAACCAGCTGCCCAGTGTGGGAATCCCCTGCCGGCGCAGCCAGCCCGCCTTGACGTAGTAGATGGTGCCCAGCCGCCCATCGGCGATCAGCTGCTTCAGGGCCTTGACCACGCCGCGGCGGCGGTGGTTGAACGACACGTCGAGAACCCGATGATTGCGCACCGCCGCGTCCACCAGCTGCCGGCCCATCGCCGCGTTCTCCGCCAGGGGCTTCTCTGACAGGACGTGGATACCGGCATCCAGCGCCGCCACCCCGATCGGGCGGTGCAGCGTGGTGGGTGCGGCAATGCTCAGCACGTCGAAGTCAACGGAGGACAGCAGGTCCTGCCAGCTCGAGAATCGATGCTCCCGTGGCACCCCGAACCGCTCCCCCAGCTCGCGCAGCGGTCCGGGCTCCATCCCGGCGAGCCCCACGAGGTCCACGTCGAGGAGGCCGGCGTACGCGGCCATGTGCTGCCGCCCCGCCCAGCCCAGTCCGACCACCGCAGCGCGCAGCCGGGATGGGGTCACCGGTCATCCCCTTGGCTGACCAGTTGGCCGGACAGCCGAGGCGGCGGACTGGCCTGGACACGTGGCGGCGCGAAATCCGTCTCGATCTCGGGTCTGGCCCACTCGACCGCGTTGGCCAGCACCCGCCGGATGTCGGGATGGTGATAGATCGGATAGGCCTGATCACCCGGGGAGAAGTAGAAGACCTTGCCGCGACCCCGACGCCAGCAACAACCGGACCGGAACACCTCACCGCCGGAGAACGTCGACAGGAACACCAGCTCGTCCGGGGCCGGGATGTCGAAGTACTCCCCGTACATCTCGTGCTCGCCGATCACGAGCGGGTGGGGCACGCCACGGGCGATCGGATGAGCCGGGGCCACGGTCCACACGAGTTCCGTGTCACCGGAGTTGCGCCACGCGAGCGAGCAGGTCGTACCCATCAGCCTGGTGAAGATCTTGGCGAAGTGTCCGGAGTGCAGCACCAGCAGTCCCATGCCACCTAGTACCCGCTGCTGCACCCGGTCCACCACCCGGTCGTCCACGTCGGCGTGCTTCGCGTGTCCCCACCAGGTGAGCACATCCGTGGCGGACAGCACGTCGTCACCGAGCCCGTGCTCGGGCTGGTCAAGAGTGGCGGTCCGCACCTGGACCCGGTCGCCCAGCAGGTCCCGGAGCCCGGCCGCAATGGCCCCGTGCATTCCCTCTGGATAGCGCGCCGCCATGCCGGCTCGGTCGCTTTCGAAGTTCTCGTGGAAGTTCTCGCCCCATACCGTGACGCGCATCGCCGATGCCATGATCGCCATCCTCCCTACGGAGCCAATCCGGCTCGACGTCGGGGCCGGTCATGATGGGGCGGTGGATGCTGGGGATCCTTCCGACCGATCGGACCGAGCCGAGAGTGCTGCCAGCGGGCTGTGGGACGTAACGCTGCGCGCGTACGACCTCAGCGGCCGGACGGCCCGCCGCAGTCGCGACTCGCTGCTGCGCCGCTACGAGCGCTGGCGCGCGCACTGGTTCCTGATCGCGCAGACCGCGATCACCGCCGGGCTGGCCTGGCTGGTGGCCCAGCACCTGCTCGGCCATCCGATGCCGTTCTTCGCGCCGGTCGCGGCGATCATCACCCTGGGCGTCACCTACGGCCAGCGGGTGCGCCGGGGCGTGGAGATCGCGATCGGCGTCGCCGTCGGCGTACTGATAGGAGACCTCTTCACCGCGGTCGCCGGCACCGGCGTGTGGCAGATCATGGTGGTGCTGGCGCTCGCGATGTCGGTCGCCATCCTGCTGTCCTCCCGGCAGCTGATCATCATGCAGGCCTGCGTGCAGTCGGTCATCGTGGTCACGCTGACGCCCAACCCGTCGCAGGGGTTGGGCCGCTGGCTGGACGCGGTGGTCGGCTGCGTCCTCGCGCTGCTGGTGGCGACGGTGGCGCCGAGCGCTCCGCTGCGGAAGCCGGCGAGACTGGCGGCTCGGGTGCTGGACCACCTCGCGGCAACGATGGAGGCCGCCGCCGCGGAGCTGCGCGAGTCGGACGAGCAGGCCGGCGACCAAGTGCTGGCCCAGGCCCGGCAGACCGATGAGGCCCTGGCGGAGTTGAGCGACGCAACGGCCGAGGGTCTGGCGGTGGTTCGGCAGTCACCGTTCCGGCACCGGCAGCTGGCCGGTGTGCAGGCGTACGCCCAGCTGTCCGATCCGTTGGACCACGCCAGCCGCAACCTCCGGGTGCTGGCCCGGCGCTGTGCGGTCGCCCTGTGGCGCGGAGAAGGGGTGCCGGCGCCGTACCGGACGCAGATGACTGCCTTGGCCGAGGTGATGCGGTTGATGTCGATCGAGCTGCGCAGCGGCCGGCTGCCTGTCAAGGCGCGGGATCGGCTGATCGCCATCGGTGAGGCCACGTCCAATCTGGAGCTCTCCGGGTCACTCTCCGCCGTCGTGATTCTGGCCCAGGTGCGCTCGATCACCGCCGATCTGCTGGAGCTGACCGGGATGGACTACGCGCAGGCCCGGGAGCTGATTCCGGATATGGACTGACGGCCGCGTCGACTTGAGATCGGCGGGAAGCTCACCTAAAGTTGACCACTGCCGACGCGGGGTGGAGCAGCTCGGTAGCTCGCTGGGCTCATAACCCAGAGGTCACAGGTTCAAATCCTGTCCCCGCTACGAACCGAATACCTGGTCAGGGGCCTTCAGGTGAATCACCTGAAGGCCCCTGCTGG